>RFVA01000046.1 GCA_009922685.1 Gammaproteobacteria bacterium
GTAAGGCGTACCTGAAGAAAGACCCGAAAAATCACCCGCTTCGATGTACACTTCGTCATCACCCGTCACAGGGATAGCCCCATTGATGACTTCCTTGCTCTGGTAGTTCATTACAAAGTAATGAAGCTTGTTACCAGAAGCAAGCGCCGATGTGGTGGTGCTCCATGAAGTGCTGGGAGGAATAGCGCCGCCCAACAGGTTGATGACGGTATCCGCACCTACAGACTTAGGAACGATAACCTTCACCGCCGTATCAACACCAGCAGTGCTGTTGTAATAGAACAGTGGGATAAGCTGAGCCGGAGCAGGAACAGAAGTGATTACTGCCTGTGCAGACATGCTGCCAGCAGCCATCGCAGCGGTTGCACCCGCCAGGATAGCCAGTTTCTTGAAGTTAGTTTTCATAAAATCCTCTATCGATAATCAAGGTTTTACATTGCACTGAAAGAGGAACGATCGAAACCGAACCTTCCCAATACACCGGAAGAGCAGGAGTTATATATATGCTGACCCCCGTTTCCCGCCCACTCCGTCATCTGTCGAAAGCCTCAATCCTGGGACTCACTTCAGCTTTTCAGAGAGCGTGACGGTAAATTAGACTAGCTGCACGGGTTTTGTCAAGCACACTTTTGCTTAAAAGCCACAAACACACGACCGAGGCGGTCATCTTAACTACTTTTGGACGCCACAAAAGATCCTAGCGGTCATCACGCGAGCCAATCTATATAAGGCTAGGGAGCACTGTCAAGGTAAACTTTGTAAAATTTCAACAAAGTCGCACAAATACAACACAGGCCCTCATTAAAGCGCCGACCCTCGGTCATTGCCGGACTTTCTGGCCTGAAGGTCGTCATCCACCCAACAAGCCCGCTGCATGGGACATGGCCTCTCTTCATCCAGCTCAAAGGGACTGACGATTCGGTAGGCCTCGGCAGCTTCTACGGAGGGGGGTAAGGTATAGGTTCTAAAGACATTGAGCGCCAGAATGTGGCGGTCGTAGGACTGCACGACCAATTGGCTTTGAAAGGCGGCGATGGCGGCTTTTTTGAGATCCAAGCGGTCCGTCAGATCTAAAAGGCAATTCGCCTGGAGGGGAACACCCACCTCATAGAGCACCAGGGTGGCCCTCGGGCTCAACGCTCTGACGGCCGAGGTTACAGCGGCCGAAAGCGCCGCATGGTCTGGATGAACCTCCCACCATGAAGGCGCATAGACCCAGTCCGCATCAAATCCTATGATTTCAGAGCGAATGCGTTCGACCAAGCCGTCATGGACGATGAGACCCCGATCGGGGAGACCCCAGAAAACCAGCTGGTTGTAACCCAGGATATCGGCCGCTGCCCGAGATTCTCTCTCCCGGACCCCTCGATAAGCCAAAGCGTCGGGTCGATCGCCATAAGCGCCGTCGGTCACCACCACCACTTGAACCGCATCGCCATCCGCTAGATGCTGCAAGAGGGCCCCACAACACCCAAAGACCTCATCATCCGGATGAGGCGCAAAAAAAAGCGCCCGGCCGCGACCGATCCGGGGCCGCACCTCGTAAGGGACATAATGCGACTCCAACAACATCATGAGGAAGAGTTGCCTCTCGCTATACTCATTCGATAACCTCCTTATAAGACGACAAGCCATCATCCAGATAGGATGCCTTTGTCTTTAGCCCCAGATCATACCTTCTAACACCCACTTTAAAGACGGCCCCGGAATGAACCTTGCCTCACGCCTTTACCAACACCTTCAATCTCACTTGCTCTGGCCCCCCATCGTGGCGCTTCCCATCATCCTCAATCTCCGCTGGAATGGATTCATTGCACCCAATGAAGAGCCGAAGTGGGCTGTCTTAATCCTTTTTGGTCTTTGGTTATCGGTCGCGGCCGGGGTTGCTGCGCTGATTCCAAGGGTCAGTCGCTGCAAGGATTTACCCTCTCCCCCACCGGTAAAGTTCAGTGCGCCCACCCTGCTGCTCTTCATCTTCTGGTTGGGGCTTGCCCTTGGGACGACCTATGCGGTCAACCCCGGCGAGGCCCTCAATCGGCTGGCCTTCTGGACCTTCGCCATCGTCGTCCTCCTCGCCACGGCGCGGGCCGTAGGCCTCGATCCCCGCCACATCCAAAAATTTAAAATCAGCATCACCCTCTCTACCTTGCTGCTGTGCTTTTTCTTCTGGCCTGGGTTCTTTTTTGATTTTAAGCGCCCGGGTTTCGACCCCTTCGTTCAATTCTCGCGCATTGGCCATTTCAATTTTACCGCCGATGCCCTGATGTTCTTAATCCCCTTAAACCTCTGGATTGGCCTAACACCAGGCCATCCCCTCCTTCGCCTCGCGGCCGTCCTGTCAGCTGCCAGTGGCGGTCTGATGCTCATCATCAGCGGTAGCATGGGAGGAATGGGAGGACTCGTCGTCGGCGCAGTGTTGACCCTCACCATCGCTCTCCTTAAAAGCGCCTCCAGAACCCCATCGCTATCAGGTGCTCAAAGCGGGCTTCGATGGGTGGGCGCTTTGCTCGTCTTGCTGACTATTTTTGCGGCTAAGCCCATCTTCGAGCATATGCCTCAAGAATACCGCAATCAGATGTTTCTTCGCGCTGAATGGGGGAATCCACCAACCGCGAACGCCCTTGAATCCGCCGCATCGCTGCCCCCTTTGGCTCCCCTTTGGATCCGCCTGTTACCTCTCCTTGGCGCTAGGACTCCCATGTGGGCCGCCACGAGCGGCATGATCGCCGAGCATCCCTTAAAAGGCCTAGGAACGGGCAGCTATCTCTTTGAATATCCGGCTTACAGCAAACGCTACGACCTCTTTGCTGACTTTGAGACACTGGGCATGAAGGTGAAGACAAACCCTCACAACGTCCTGCTTCAAATCGCTGCAGACAATGGCCTCCCGATGATGCTCCTGTTTCTGGGGCTTTATCTCTGGCTGTTGCTAAAAGTTCTGATGGAGGCTATCCGAGAACCCAGCGCGTTTTGGCTTTGCGGCACCTGGGCGCTCACCGCCGCGGGACTGGATGCGCTCGTCAATCATGTTTTTTTCAATCCCGCGAGCCTTTTCTTGGCCGCCATGACGATCGGCCTCTATTATGGCCGCCTTCAAGGTCAGGGCGAAAAAGCCACGTTCACCTTGCCGCCGTGGATAGGCTCTATCGCCGCGCCTTTACTCGGCATACTGGGCGCTCTTTGGCTGGCGATCTTCCCGATCCGCTGGCTGATCTCGGAGGCCTATGTCGCAGAGGCCGTCCGTCTTCAGTCTTTGAATCCTCCAGCGTCTCAGCGCCAGATCCTGACGACCTGGGTTGCAGCTCGAACCTTCTCACCCACCAATGTCCTTGCGCTCTATGGTCTCGCGCAGCTTGCGATGAGCCAAGATAACCTCAGCGTCGCGGAACGTTATCTCTTGGCATTCCTGAAACTCGCTCCGAATCACACGCCAGCCCTCAACTTACTCGCCACTATTGAAAGCAAGACGAATCGGAGGGAGGCCGCAGAAAAGACCCTTGAAAAAGCCTTGAAGCTGGAACCCGATGCCGAGGTGATTCGGGAGAATCTTGAAACCCTGAGACATTCAAAGCCAGATTCAGAGGGTGGCGAACGCCCTTAAAAGGACCATCATGAAGACCCGTGGCCGCCTCACCAAACCAAACCCTTCATGCGAATAGCTGTCATCATCGTCACGTTCAATGCCGGTGAGGATCTCAAGCGCTGCATCGAGGGCGTTAAGGATCAACGTCGAGCGGCCGATCGGTGCCTCATTATCGATAATGACAGCCGCGATAGCCCCCTTGTGGGAAATGAACCTTGGCTTGAAGGGATCGAGCTCCATCGAAACGCCAGCAACGTAGGCTTCGCCGCCGCCAACAACTGGGGCGCCTTATTGGCTTCGGATGCAGACTGGATCGCTTTCCTCAATCCGGATGCTGTGCCAGAAGCTAATTGGTTGTTGGCGCTTGAAAACGCATCGAAAGCCTTTCCCTCCTACCAAAGTTTTGCTTGTCGTCAGCTCTCGCTAGAAGCCCCGTCCCTATTGGATGGCGCCGGTGATGCCTTATCACTCGCTGGAAGACCTTTCAGGCGCGGCTTTGGCGCCCATGCGGCCAACACCTACATCACCACTGAACCCGTCTTTTCAGGGTGCGGAGCCGCCATGATGATTCGTCGCGATCTCTTTTTAGCCGTTCAGGGCTTTGATGAGGACTTCTTTTGCTACCTCGAAGATGTCGATCTTGGATTCAGGGTGCGGCATCAAGGAGAAAGTTGCCTCTATGTGCCAGACGCCGTGGTCCATCATCGGGGCTCAGGAACCACGGGCTTCAGGAGCCGCTTCTCAACCTATCATGGCCACCGCAATATGGTTTGGCTATTGATCAAAAATATGCCGGCAGGCCTTCTTCCTCTGGCGCTCCCCCTTCATCTTCTCGTGACCCTTGGGGCTTTCCTTCAATGTGCTCGAAGAGGCCAGGGGATGCTCTTTTGCTTCTCGAAATGGCATGCCCTCAAAGAGCTCCCCCGCATGCTCCGGAAGCGGAAAGCCATTCAGTCCACCTCAAAAGCACCGCTTTCAGCCCTCTTAAAGGGTTTTCAGACTCAAGCAAGGAAAGGCAGCCGCTGGATTTTTTTTTAGGGCTACCCACCGGATACCCCAGAGCTAAAGCCTTCCTAAAGCGATTCCTCCCGCCACTTCAGTCTCTTTAAATAACCCGAGCGCCAAAAAGCCTGGCGGTAGCCAGACAACAGTCCGCGCCAAGCCCAAGGCTCTAGAAGCCCCCCATGGGGTTTGGCCACATAACGGACGTCGCTGGCGCTGCCAAAGCCCTCAAGGTGAGGAAGATCACCCAAGGATCTGGCTTCCTCCGGAGTCGGGCGGCGAAGTAGGGCCTCCATCAAGGTGATGGAGAGCTCTGGTGGGACCCCGGGCGGAGGAGCGCCATCAGGGAATACGCCCAGGGCATCATCCAGAAATTGGAGGGCACCCTCCTGTACGCTGGCCGCTGTGGACTGACGATGGGCTTCTAAGTCGGATTCATCAAGAAGTGGCTTCACCCCCCCACCCTCCGCCTGATCAAAGCCGAGAACGCTCCCATGCGGCGCACAAAAAAACCATTCGAAAATCTCGACAGAAGCACGGACCACTTTCAAAAGCTTCTGCGGCTCACCGCCCTTAAAAAGATAGGCGTGGTGGCAAGCTCCAACCGCCTCATGCTTCTTGGCCGCCGCATAAGTGCCGACATAGAATCCCTCGACCCGGGATCTATGGCCCTCATGCGCCATTAATGCGGTGAAGGATTCCTGCAAGGAACCATGCCAACCGATGTCCACCAAACCGATGACCGGCTCCTTGAAAACGCCTTCTTGCTCACAATAAGCTCTAAAACGTTCTCTTTCATCGGCTGCCTTTGCGAGGATGACAGGCCCCAAACTTTCAAAAAGGGTCCTTAATTGTCGGTAGCCGACACGCCCCTCAACAGGATCATCGGGGCCTAAAAAGCCTGCCCCCTTAATCGCGCTGAGGTGACTCATGGCATCTACGCCGACCCGGGAAAGAAACGCCCGAACGCTGAGCCGGCTGGTACCACTGACCAAAAAATCAAGGGCCTGATCATTCATCATGGTCAGTGCGGGAATATTCAATGCCCGCCGCGATGCGAAGAAATAACGTCCCTCGCAGACGGCCATCCCACGTGCTAGTAGCTTTTCATGGACCCTCAGCATGAGGTGGCCATCGCGGGCAAAAAAATAAAGCGTTTTGACCCCCTTCGCACGTGCCGTTTGATCGAGCCAAAGCCCGAAACCCAACAAAAAAAGCCCGACATACCGATAGCCGAGGTCAAACCAAAAGTCTTTAGAAGATTCCGAAAGATGGGCGGCCACAAGCCCCCGCCAAAGCGTTGCCCAAAGATCCCGAGCAGGGTTGACATGAGGACCCCTTGACGTCCAATTGATCGTGCGAACCCCCTGCTTCTTAAAGCGCTGCCCAATGAGGGTTTTGGGAAGTCGGTCGGTCGATTTATCGATGAGATAAGGGACGATCCCCTTGGCTCTAGCCCTCTGACCATCAGAGACCCGATTATCACCGATATGAAGATGTTCGAAGGCTTCGATCGCCAGCGCCTGGTGCACCCGGGTATAGAGCCCGCCTTCCGCCTTGGTGGCCTGCGCTTCAGACGACACCCACAAAAAGGCATGCCCTTGATACCCTGCCTTCTTAAGCATGGCTTCAATGAGGGGACGATCCAAGTAGATATCTGAAATAAAGCCGATTTGTTTTCCAAGCCCCTTGGCCCAATCAAAGGCCGCGCCGATTTCTTTATTCCGGCGAACCATTCGATATTCAAGCTCTCGCTCTTTTTCCATTACCTCCGAAAGCGGAATCCCAGCAACACTTGGATGCCCCCTCAGGTGGTCATAAATGTCCACAAGGGTTACCTCTAGGGCGTTACTGGCTTGATACAGGCGATCACGTGCGACCCGTTCGGCCTTGATTCTGGCAGCCACAAAGGCCCTTGGATCATCCAGCCGGAGCTCAGTGGCCACCAAAAGAAAAAGATCCACGGGGTTTTCGACCGCACGCCTGATGGCGGTATCAAAGATGTCAAAACTGATGACCTTGGCAGCCTCGATGGCGACCTTCAAGCTTGGAGGGATCGCTGGATAGCCCCCCTCGCTCACCGGGATCCCATAACCTTGAAATAGAGCCAGCGAAGCCCACGAAGTCCTTTGACCCGATGATAGAAACCGGAAAAAAATGCCAACGAGCGATTCAAGGTCTCAAAGCTTTGGGCCAGATTGACTAAGAATCCAAGACCCACTTGCTGAAGCGCCAAGTCACGCCTTAAAAGGTCATTCCGAATCAATTGATCGTAGCGAAGATGCGTCTCACGCTGGGCAATCACGGTATTGCCCAAAACGCCGTCCTTCACATCGAGGCGATGATGGTAATAGGCCAGTTCTTCCTTGATCAGTCCAATCTCATATTGGGCTAAAAATCGAAGATGGAACTCCCAGTCCCCGAGGACAGGGAGTTCCTCTCGGTAAAGGCCAACGGCCTCAAGGGCTGATCGTTCAAAAAGAAATGAAATCGGAGGAATACTGTTATTGGCGGCCATACGATAGAGGGAAACGGCGCTCATCCAGGTATTGAAGGGTTCGCTCGCCACCTGGATGAATTTCCCTTCCGCCACTTTTTCGATCATCTTGGTCGAGTACGTGGCAACCCCTCGAATGGGGGTTGCAAGAACAGCAGGCGGCGCCTCCATAAAAGCCACACAGCGATCAAGAAAGGTGGGTGCCCAAGAATCATCATCGTCGTGAATCACGAGATAATCGCTGGAACTCGCCTTGATTCCTTCATTCGCGGCAGCCTCCATTCCGCGTGAGAGGGGGTGATGAATCAGGAGAACTCTTCCCCGATAGGCCGTTGAGGATTCAGCAACGAGCGCTTCGATATCATGAGGAGCCCCCCCGTCATTCACGATGACGTGTTGCCAATCCTCAAAGGTTTGACCAAGAATGCTGTTGATCGCCCTTTTGAGGAACATCGGCCGATCCTTGGTGCGGGTGATAATGGCCACCCGGGGGCAAGGTCCAGAATGCATGCTGGAAAGTCCTTCCATACTGAGAGCACAATAGGCTTAAATTAAGGGGGGGGAACGCATCATTTGACATGATGCCTTAGAGTCACCTCATTCTAATGCAACATCCCTTCTCATGCGGGCCACGTCAAAAGGATGCCCACATGCGGGGTTTTAGGCCTCATCAGATTCGTTGAGACTCCAGATCGCATGACACCGACCGTATCAGTTCATTCCACCCATGATGCCTAGAGAACCCTTGGTTTCGGTCATCGTGAGGAGTATGGATAGGGACAGCCTCAAAGAGGCGCTTGATTCCATCAGCGCACAAAGTTGGCCCGCTATTGAAATTCTGGTGGTGAACGCCAAGGGACCGCACCGCGATCTCCCATCCAGCTGGGGCCCACACCCTCTGAAGGTTCTCTCTAAGGGGCACCCACTCCCAAGGTCTCAGGCGGCCAATGTCGGGCTCAAGGCCGCTCAAGGGACTTATATTGCATTCCTTGATGATGACGATGTTTTTTTTGAGGACCACGTTCTAAGCCTCGTTCATCATCTTGAGAAAGCACCTCATATTCGGGCGGTGTATGCCGGTGTTCGCGTCGAAATGTATGAGCGAGGCTCCATAAGCCCGCTTAGGACCTTTGATTTTAATGAGCCCTTTAACCTTCGAAAGCTTCAGGGCCGGAACTATATTCCAATCCATGCCATGCTGTTTGAACGATCCCTCGTGATCGATCAAGGCTGCCACTTCGATGAAAGCCTCGATCTCTTTGAGGACTGGGACTTCTGGTTACAACTCAGCCAGCACACCGCCTTCATGCATCATGACAAGATCACTGCGCTCTATCGCAATCATGGTGAGTCGGGTCTTGGAGAGGATGATTTAGAAGAAAAAAAGGTTCGAATCCTCGAAGCAACGGCTGACGTATTGGCCAAATGGGGGCCGAAATGGGCCCCCATGGAATGGGCGGCTATCCTCCTTGAAAGAGACGCCCTCAGCGAGCAGGTCCTAGAGCGTCAACAGGACAGGCTGTCCCAACTTGAAACGGAACGAATCCAGTTGACGTTAGATCTCCAACAGCAAAAAGAGACGGTTGCCACACTCCTCTCCAGTACGTCTTGGAGGATGACCCAACCGCTTCGATATTTTGTTCGTCAGCTGAAATCAATCACCTCGTCCTCGAGGGACCTCGGGCGTAAGGGGTGTCACCGCAACATGAAGCGATAAAGGCCATGATAAAGCGGGGGCTTCAAGGATGAGGATCATCCCCCAACAGCGACACTTACTGTCTTAAAAGCCTTTCTTTGTAGCCACTAACGGCCAGAAAAAGCTTCAAGGACAAGATAAAAATGACCCCTAAGTCGCGCCGGGCTAATAATCCCTCTAACCAGCCGATCTGGTTGAGCGATTGAACCAAACGCAGTCTCGATGGGCGATGAAATAAAGCCGCCCACACTTCCCGTGTGGTGATGACTCGCCCTTTATCAACGAAGCCGCCCACACCAAACGTCTCATTGTGATGGAGTTTGAAGTAGGCTTCGCCTAGAAAAGGCGGTGGCGACTGAATCATCTCTTGCCACATCGCCATCGCAGGCGCTTTGATCTCTTCGGCCATCAAGGCATGAACTCTGATCAGATGCGACCATTCAGGAACCGTTGCAAGCACCCCGCGCTGAAAGTCGACCACAAAGGCCTCATGAACCTGATGTTCCCCCTCATCTTTCAACGTCACCACCTCCACGCCCTGATCGCCCATGCGGTAGGCGACGACACTGCCTGATGAGGCGTTAGTGAGCATCTCAAGCAGCGCAACCTGTTGCAGGAGAGCTCCGCTGAAATCAGGCTCACGCGCATCAGGACCAAAGGCTGACTTTCGGGTGTTCTTAGGTTGTTCGTTCAAAAAACCGTTTAACCCGAGGTAATAGCCCTCAAAATCGACCGTCGGTAGCGTCTTTGCAAGATTGTCTTGAATGGTCCCGCGCCAACCAATATCGACGATGCCGACCCGCTGAGCGCCTTCATCGAAGCCTCGACTTTTAAGATAAAGCAACAGCAGGGCTTTTTTTTGGCTAAGAAGAGGTCCTATGACAACGGCCACTTCGGGGTCCTCAAAAAAAGCCTTTACCCCAGCGTGAAGCCAAGGATAGGTCATCGGCTCTTGAGGATCCAAGCCGTGTTTTTCTATGAGGGCAGAAAATGTCTCAAGATCAAGCCCTAAAGACTTCAAAAGCGCCGCCATCGACTGCACGCTGTAAAGACTCCAAAGGCGCATCATTTCTTGAATGGAGAAAGCGTCCAGTGAGGCTGCAAAGGTCGCCAGTCGGCTCACCTCAAGAAGGTGTGCGGGCTTAGCCTCAAACCCCAATGCGTTTCCTTCTTGAAGACCTTGATAGATCTTGAGAAAGAATTCGCCTTCACGGGTTAAAAAGTAAAGGGCATCAACCTGATCAAGGATTCCCCGCTCCATGACCTCAAGCACAAAGCCCACAAAAAGGATGGACCAGCGCTGGCCATAACGATAGGCCTCCGGGCTTCTACACGCTGAAGGAACATCGCCAGTCAGCCTTTCAGAAACCCCCCTTATGAAGCCCCTCCGGTCAGAAAAAGTCTCTTCCAAGTGGAGGCGTTTGGCGTGCGCTTTTTCTGGAAGATAATGCTGAGTCTGGATGCCATGCGCTTTCGCGGCATGGATATCGGCATGGGGATTGTCTCCCACATGGACATGCTTTTCAGGAAGGACGCCATAGTGGGCATGAATGTGGGGGTAAAGGCGCCCGGATCGTTTATTGAGCCCCACATCACAGGAGACGTGACCCGATGAGAACCAATGACCCACCTGATGGTGATCAAGAAGCCGCCTTAAGGCGTCGCCACTCCAATAGAAATCAGATAAAAACGCCACCTCTTTCGCGGGTATTAAAGCAATCTCGTCCTCAATCTCTGAATCCACATAGGACACCCATTTTTCCTGCGCCCATTCCAAGGAAGACAGTCGATCAATGAGATGAAGCCGATTGGAGAATCCATGGGATATCGCCTTCATACCCATCAGATCCAACCAAAGGCCGTAGACCTCTTGATGGTGATATTCATCATCAAGCCCTTTTTCCTTAGCCGCCTCACCGATGGCGCGCTCTGCCTCCTGGCGAAGCCTTAAGAGCGCCCAAACTCCTCGACAAGAAGGATCGATCTGGTCCCGGTGGGTTAAAAGCAGGAAGCGGGCCAAATGAAGCTTCACAGCATCGGGGTGACACTGCCGCCTCAAGACCGTGTCCCAGATATCCACGGTCAGAAGATCGACCGTGGGACGATGGCCCGACCGTATGGGTGAATGGCGATCTTTCATGCCAAGAGCTTTCGAATACGTTGCGCCCATCGCCTGACTTTGACTCTGATCTTGGGATGAAGGAACCCAAGACGCCCCGGTGCATCGATGGAGGGACCGTGATGCACAGGAGAAGGCGCCCTCGATCGCAGCGCGCCTGGCTTGGCCTTGAAGGCCTCCTTCTTGTAAAGACGCTCGGGAACTGAAGGGTCAGGGCTTTTACCCTTTAAGAGCGCCTTCACCGCCTTTCCGAACTGATCAAGGCCAGAATCAATCGGCTTTTTCGACATAAACCTAAGAGCCGCCTGACTCATCGCCTCCATTTTTTTGGGTTTTTCAAGAAGAGAGAGAATGCCGGCCGCCATCGATTCTGGGGTCTGCTCACAAAGAAGCATCGCAGAATCTGGGAAGTCATAGAGGGTGTTTTGACGATGGATTTCGACCACGGGGAGCCCTGCCGCCATCATTTCGAAGGGGATTCTTGAGGGATTACTTGAACTGATACAGAGCCCTACCGAAGATCGGTTATAGACGGCGTTACACGCCTCAAGATTCAATAGCCCAAGATGTTCATGATCAAACCAAACCCGGCCTTTGGTCTTTGAACCAAACAACCGAATCTTGACCTCAGGCATGAGGCTTTTGACGATCCCCAAAGCCTCAAGACCTAATTCTGGGCAACGTCTCGGCTTTTCAGGTTGATAGATGAAGCATACGCTCTTTTCTCGCGCTACCTCTGGTAAGCGCCGGTAGACCTTCAGGTCGGCACAAAAATCAAAGTACTGCGCCTCAACACCAAATCGTTCATGGAGTTCATGAGGAAGCCAGCGGCCGATCGAGATCGGGTGAAGACCGTAGGTATATGAATTTTCAGCAAAGAGGTAGCCATCGCCCATCGGATTAAAGAGGGCTTCATAATCCTGGACAAAGTAGGCTTTGACGCATTCAAAGGGAAGATCACGCACCACCTTGGCTGAATACCAGATGGTCGCAAAAACCATCTCGGAAGGTTCAATGTGATCCCAGCCTGAATACACCTCGTCAAAATCAAAACCAAACAGGGTTTTGATGTTTCTTTGAAGTTCAAGTGATGATCGTTGATCGAAATCTTCGACATAAATCCTTGATCGATGGCCTTGTTCTTCGAGATAGGCGGCGTGCTGAAGAATGGTCCGGTGGCCACCGGAGCCATCGATCAGCGTAGGTATTAACCAAGAGATGATTGCCATAAATGCTCTATGCCCCCTGATCGAGGTTGTTCCACTGGCGAGGGAGTGTCACGACACCCAACTCCCTGCACTGTTGCACCATTTCAAATTCAGCCACCCGAAGGGCGCTATCGTAGACATGAATCCCTTCTTCACAGAGAAGATAGACATTTACCCAGTAATGGCCTTTCAGGAGCTGAAGCCTTGGAAAGGTGATCGAGGCCGAATAGGTTTCCTTGTCATGACGCTCGAAGCGAAGACCATCATCAAGCGACGATGCACTGGTCAAAGGGCCCCCATGAGCCCCGGATAGGGTGATGCCAAGGCTTGGAAGGGCGATCGTGGTCGCACCTTCAAAACGCACGGTGATCTTCAGCGTGGATAACCCCGTTTCAAGCACCAACCGCTCATCTTGGCGCCCATCGGCATGGACCTTGATGTTGATGATCCGTGCCAGACCCTTTTCCTCGAAGACCGCAGGCGCTTCTTCTTCACTTTTTATTTCTGGACGATTAGAGATCGTACTCAAAAATTCAGCGTAGGCCGTCACCACCCGAGCAGGCTCACCATCCATCATCACCCGCCCTCGATGAATCCACAGAACCCGATCGCAGATGGCCTCAATCTGGTACATGGAATGGGAGCAAAAGAGGATCGTTTTCCCCGCCTTTTTAAAATCAATAATCCGGTCAAAGGATTTCCTCGCAAAAGCGCCATCCCCGACGGAGAGGGTTTCATCAAGGATCAGAACCTCAGGCTCAACCGCCATCGCAACCGCAAAAGCAAGGCGGGCCGCCATCCCAGAGGAATAGGTTTTAACCGGCCGATCCATGGCCTCTGAAAGACCTGAAAATTCGACGATCTCCTCGTACTTGAGATCCACCTCGGGACGACTAAGGCCTGCAACGGCCGCCCCAAGATAAACATTTTCGCGGCCCGTCATCTCTGGATGAAAGCCTGCACCCAATTCCAAGAGCGCTGCAATCTGAACGGTGACGTCCACACGGCCTTGGGTGGGCTGAATCGTGCCTGCAATCAACTTCAAAAGTGTGCTTTTACCGGCGCCATTAGCGCCCACCAAGCCGACGACCTGGCCTTCGCCAATATCAAGGCTCATGGTTTCAAGAACCACATGCTCTTGGTGTCTTACTCGGTGCGTCATGACCTCCCAAAGGCGGTCAAACGGACTCCCATACTGCCGATAGGTTTTAGAGACGTTCTTTAGCCTAATAACCGTCATAGGACTTCCCGCATATGGGGCTCGGTCCTTTTAAAGAGAATCCAGCTCGGGGTGAGGAGGGTAAGCCAGAGCAATAGAGGCCGGAGCCAATGGCCACGCTCGATCTCAAAATCATGGAGAACTCCTTGGATCAGAGCAATCACATCCGCCATCGGGTTAAAGGCCATGGCCCAACGGACGGATTCCGGCAACATATCCGGGGCATAAAGAATCGGCGTCACATAAAGAACCATCGTCAGGAAGAAGGGGAAAACCTGACGCGTCTCCCGCACAAACAATCCGATGACAGCGAGCAAATAGGCAAAAGGGATCGCCCAGACAAAAAGAGTCAAAAGGACCGCCACGGCTTTAAGTCCTGCGATCATGCCCTGAAAGTAGATCGCAACCATCAGGTAGATGGGAAGGTAGATGACGAGATTGAGAACCAACGGCAACAAAGGCAGCACCGATACCGGAAAGCGGCTTCTTTGATAGAGCGCGCCAAATTCACTCAACACATTGAGCGAACGGTTCAAAACCTCACTAAAAAAAAGCCATGGCAGCATGCCAATCAGGAAGTAATCAAGAAAGGTGATCCTTCCAGGCGATCGCACTCGAAACACAAAATCAAGGAGGAACCAGAAAGCCATGACTTGGAGTGCGGGTTGGGCGACCAGCCAAATACCGCCCATGACCGTGCCACTGGTCCGGCCTACGATATCCCGCTTGACCAGCTGAAGGATCAGGAAACGCTGCTGAAAGAGGAGGATAAAAGGCCTGAAGCCCGACAATAGTTTCTTCAAGAGAGCACTCCAAACCTATCCATGGGCATGGACGATACCTTGGATGTTCATCATCCTTTGTGACCTCGCTGGATCGTTCTTAGGAGATGGGCCAAGGGCTTTTTCTTAATCTGTTCGAACTCTGCCTGAAGGCTATGGAGCTCTGCCTGAAGGCTATGAATAGCCTGATCACGTTGGTGAATCTCATCACCCATCGACTTCATGGCCTCGAAGCGCTTTTCAAGAAGCGTGCCCATAGCGGCCATCGCTTCATCCCGATGCGCAATCTCAAGGCTCATGTCTTGAATGGTGGCAAACCGCTCTTCAAGGGTCCTGGCCTGTCCTTCTAAAGCCTCATCCCGGTGTTTTACTTCGAGCGTCATCGACTCAATAATCTTAAAACGCTCATCGAGGGTCCTGGCCTGTCCTTCCAAGGCCTCATCCCGGTGTTTTACTTCGAGCGTCATCGACTCAATAATCTTAAAACGCTCTTCCAGGAGGGCCGTTTGTGCCTTGTTGGCATCAAAAACATCCCCGATCCGTTTGATGGAATAAAAAACGGCTTCGGGGATTTTGGTTTCAAGCTGCAGGGCATTAATCAGCCCCGGGGCTTCTTCTGTGCCTAAAAGGAGTGCCGATACCTGGCTATCATCAAAGCCATCAAGAACTGCCAGCAAAGCCATCAAAAGACCCGTGGGGTGAAGGCTCTCATTGCACAAGAGGGCCGATAGCCGTTCTCGAAGGCGATCCGGGGACCCCTCAGCCTTGAAGCGGATCAGGGCTTTTGCCTGAATGAGACTATTTTCCTGAATATGGCGCCAAAGATCATCTTCTGAAAGGGTATTAGTCCCATGGACCCGGTATCGAAGGAGTGGCCGGTGGAGCCAATCAAGCGGAACCTCCAGGGATGCTCTCATGACCCAATCCCAGTCATGGGTATAACGAAGATTGTGAAATGGCCCGACTTTCACAAAAAGGGATCTTGAAAAGAAGAAATTGGAGGTGGTCACGGCAAGGTTTCCTTGAAGAAACCCATCCTCGACCCGCCGGTTTCGAGCCTCTTCTAACAGCTTCATATACCCAAGCGCCCTTGGATGATCCTCTTGGGAGCGCCCCTGTCCATCCATAAAGGCAATATCCGTGAAGATGAAAACATCCGGCCGATCGGTCTTGATGGCCTCTGCCACTAAAGCCTCAAGCCGGTCTTCAAGGTAAAGATCATCTGAATTCAAGATCGCGATAAAGTCACCACGCGCCAGTTCAATCGCTTCATTCAGCGTTCTATGCGCCCCCTGCGTGGTCTCATGCCGAAAAAGACGGAGCCTTGCATCGTCCATAGACGTTAAGACGTCCCAACTGTCATCCTTCGAAGCATCATCAATGACAATCAGCTCAAGGTCAGAAAAGGTTTGCTGAAGCACGCTCTCAACCGCACCTCGAAGGTAAGCCGCGTGCTGGTAGGAGGGAATCAGAACACTCACCCTAGGCGGTGGTGATTGCAGCGTCATCGGCCACTCCGCTGGAGGATCGTGAGGGGCTGCTCATCGGTTCTTGCATCCACAAATCGCATGCCATGTCGCCTGGCGAGTGTCTTGATGGCATCGCGCCGCTCTTCAAAGCGCCGGGTAAGAAGAGCCCTCGCGCGCTGATCGCCATCGATCACCCGCTCCTCAACCCCATTACCATAGCGGTGCCTCCCTGGAGGAAGGTGCACCTCGATGGGATCTGAAACCATGATCAAAACACCATCACAGTGTCTTGAAAGCCTTGAGATCGATGACGCGCCCGCCGGGGTCAATCCCCTGAAGTCACTCAAGATGAAAACGAGACTTCCGGGTTTTGCATGACGCGGCAGATGAATCAGGGCCTCTTCCAAAGCGCCTTCAGATGATGAACCTGACGTGATCTTGGATCGCTCGACCAAGGCTTTGAGATAACGAAGAACCGCGCCTTGGCCATGCTCAGGCTTCAGTTCAAAGCTTCCTGATTCAGAAAAAATCTGGCCGCCGATCCGGTCATCATGTCGGTGAGCACCCCAAGCTAAAAGCGCTGCAAGTCTTGAGGCCATTGCCGATTTGTACATACCCCGAGTCGCGAAGAACATCGATGCCCGGTAATCGACGCTCAAAAAGATCGGTCGCTCCCGTTCTTCTTGAAAGATCTTGGTATGAGGACGCCCGGTTCGTGCCGTCACCCGCCAATCGAGACTTCGAACATCATCCCCAGGCATATAAAGACGGGCCTCATCAAATTCCATCCCTCGCCCACGGAACCTTGAAAGATATTGGCCACTTTGGAGTGCTTTTGCTGTTGGTCTTCCAAGCGCCACTCCCGCTGCGGGCTGACTCAATGCGATGAGCTCACTCAACGACGGGCGAATCACCCAGTCTTTGGCTTCTGCCTTAGGAGACACCGCATCGGGTTTGGTGGAAAGGGAACGCATTAGGGCAAAAATCGTTGAAGAATCGTGTCTAAAAAATGAAATCCCGTCTTCGAGCAATGAATCCGGCCTTGATCCCTGATCATTAAACCCTCCTCAATGCTTTGAGAGAGGAGGGGTTCAAGCATGTTGATTGAAAGTCCCGTTCGCTGCTCAAAGAGGGACTCTTGAAATCCCGATCGAAGTCTCAAGGCATTCATCAGAAATTCAAAAGGAAGATCTTTTGGATCAATCTTTACCCTTGATCCCAGACTTTTCCTTTCCTCGGCCGCCTTAATATAGTGCTGAGGGTGCTTGATTTTCGCTGTTCGAGTGAAGATCGCCTCTTGGGGTTGACTTATTTTGCCATGAGCGCCGGCTCCTATGCCGAGATAATCCCCAAACTCCCAAATACTCTGATTATGACGGCATTTTTTCAAAGGCCGGGCATACGCTGAAACTTCATATTGGCTATAGCCGGCCTCCCCCAGAAGATCCTGGGCGGCTTCCTGGATCATCCAGGTCTTTTCATCGCCAGGGAGCCTTGGCGGGTATTTATGGAAGAGGGTATTCGGCTCCAAGGTCAATTGATAATAGGAGATATGGCTGGGCAAAAGCCTTAAGGCGGTTTGAACATCCATCAGCGCTTCCTCCAGCGTTTGTTCTGGAAGCCCAAACATCAGATCAAGGTTTATGGACTCAAACCCAATAGACCTTGCCACCCTAAAAGCCTCAAGGGCCTCACTTTGGCCATGAATCCGCCCCAATCGCTTTAGCTGCTCTGGTTGAAAACTTTGAACGCCGATGGAAAGACGATTGACCCCGGCGGATCGAAAGGCTTCGAACTTTTCCTGTTCGAAGGTTCCTGGATTGGCCTCCAAGGTAATTTCCGCCTCTTTTAAGAGATTCAAACGGGACCTGACCCCTGAAAGAATCGCATCAATGGCCTTGCCACTGAAAAGACTCGGGGTCCCCCCCCCAAAGAACACGGTTTCTATCGCGCGGCCCTCTACCCCAGTGAGCTCCTGATCAAGATCAAAGAACAAGGCCTTGACGTAGGCCTCCTCATCGAAAGAACCCTCCGCCTTGTGGGAGTTGAAATCACAGTAGGGACACTTTCTGACACACCAAGGAAGGTGAATATAGAGCCCCAAGGGAGGGACATTCATGCCATTATTTCCCTTATCCATCTCATCTCATCATGACGCTCAAGCCATCTCCCTAAACCGATAGACCGACCCGCCGCCGAGCCTCAAGGCAGTTTGAACCGCCAAGGCTAAAG
Source organism: Gammaproteobacteria bacterium (assembly GCA_009922685.1). Classification (GTDB taxonomy): domain Bacteria; phylum Pseudomonadota; class Gammaproteobacteria; order Methylococcales; family Methylococcaceae; genus UBA6136. The sequence goes on from RFVA01000046.1 coordinate 17,808, forward strand.
TCGCGGCAGGTCTTTGGGCGCTCAGGATAAATTCGGCATCGGTAGTGATCCTCGGGCCCAGGACCTCCCTCAAGGGCAATACAGCGCCCCCCGGAACGCTTTAGCTTGTGGTGCGTTTCTAAGATCTCCACCCATTCAGGATGCGTCCTATGAAAGGGATCCCTTCGGGAGATCTCAACAGAATCAAAAGCTTCTCGGCAGCAGGCGCCACAGGTCTTACAGTCCAGGGTTTCCTGTGATTCAAAGCGCCGACAGGCCGGCGAAAGAGGAGCAAGTTTCGCCCTCGGTTGGTGCCGACAGCGAAGATGCCCCCTTGAAAAAAAATGCCAGGTGCAGCCCTCGCAGGTCTTATCAGCAAGCGGGTCTTTCACCCCCTCATGCCCGAGGGGATGTAAAGGCAAGGGGTCCTTGACCGTCTCCCAAAGAGGCCTTAAGCCCCTCGATGGATCGGAGCCTTGGAATGAGGGCGAGAGGGCGCCCCGAATGAGGGTTCCGATAAGGGCCGTAGCCTTAAGGGCGTCTTCAAGGGGGGCCTTAAAGCGGGGACCTTCAGCGCGGTAAAAGGCTTTTTTAGCCGCGATTACGCTTTTTTCAAGATGCCCCCCCGCATCGATAAAGCCTTCAAAGGGATCTTGAGGAAGACCCGACCAGAAGGTCACCCGAAAATCGGTGGTGGGTGCCATAAAGTCCCGAAGCCCCCATCGTTCGGCAAGATAAGCTTGAAGCCGAAGCGCGGCATGCTCTCGCCAAGGGTGTCCCATGCGGGTGTTGTCAAGTCCCCAGTCGACCCGTCCTTCGCCTTCATCACCCTCGACCAAGGCATGACACAGTTCATGAAAGATCATCTGTCCTAAGTGATCATCAGGATCTAAATCTTCATCGGTTGCAATCAGAAGGGTTCCCCGCCCATCGGTTGAGGCATATGCCTCCTTGGATCGAACCACCTTGAATCCAATCCGCTCAGCGCAGTGAAT
>RFVA01000047.1 GCA_009922685.1 Gammaproteobacteria bacterium
GTGTTAAACCCTGAAACGGGTGGCAGGAAATCTTGAGGAAGAAAACCAAAGGGCAGATAGACCAAGGCATGCTACAACCGATCTGTAGCACGGCTTAACTGTTGGATAGGTCTTTGAAAGATCGAGCCGGCGAAAGGATTCGAATAAGCCTATATGACAGGCCGCATATGACATGATAACCATAATTACCGACACTGTTACCTTCATACCTCTCACAATTCAGGCCATCAAGCTCACCAATCAGGAAAAGAACCAGCGCGGGTAATCTGTTGATCCGTTGCAGCGTCCGCGAGTGTGGAGGGGCCCAAGGATCTGTATTCAGCCAGTAAGAAGAATCAGCTTTTTTCTCCATACGCGCTTCGGGCTTGGAGAGGACTCCCTGATGCCCTACAAAGTCATAATTGATCGCTGGCTTAGGCCGGATGTTTTGACCAATCAGGTCATCTCAATCGCCAAAGCAAAGAAAGCCATCACCGACTATAAAAAGGCTGCCGGAGAGCCTGAAGGCATCCTCGAATTGATGGTCTTCTACTGTGAGCAGGCTATCGGTTTCGCCAACTCCATCGGATTTCAGGATGAAGTCTATTTTGACGCCTCGGTGAGAATGTTCGAGCAAACGTTAAAACAGCTTCCCGAAATTCCTGAGCGTCTCCAACAGGTCCAACGTGAACGACTCTCGCGGATCGCCGGGGAGACCCGTTATCTTGGTTACGGCGTCTTTGATGATCTTGATGACCTCCTTTCAAACTATCAGCCCTCAGAGTAAGGCCGTGAAAAAGGCAATCGGACGTTGGCGAATCACCTCGATGGTAATCTGGGACAACGACTTTATGGATGCAGAGGTGCCGGCCCACATTACCATTCATAAGAACATGCAGGGTGATTTCCAATTCGGCTTCGTGCAAGGCGAAATCGACGGTCGCACCAGCCAGGAGGGCGACCTCGTAATTATCGACTTTTCCTGGTCTGGGTTTGATGAGAATGACCCCGCAAGTGGTCGAGGCTGGATGCAAATCTCAGGAAATACCGGGACCGGATGCTTTTATTTTCACATGGGTGATGAATCCGATTTCACGGTGATCCGCGAGGATCTTCCCGCCAACTAGGACGAGGGGCTCACCCCCACTACCAAGATGGGCTGCTCACCTGACTGTAGCCCATTGCACGGTAGCCCTTCTGGCGCTTCTCCCACATCCGAAGAAGCGCTGGGTGACCTGTATCAACGAAATCGATGATTGAGACCCCGGACTTACCCATCGACTGCCGATGAAGACGGCCGGCATACTGCTGAAGTGTTCCCCTCCAGGATATGGGCATGGTGAGAACCAGAGTATCGAGTGGTGGGTGATCAAATCCCTCGCCCACCAACTTTCCCGTAGCGACGAGGATACGTGGCTCCTCTGGTGCTAGCGCTTCCATCTCGCTTATGATCATCGTCCGCTGTTTTCTGGATAAACGACCATGGAGTTGAAACAGATACCCATCGATCTCTCCAAGAGCGGCATGGATAGCCTGAAGGTGCTCGGTTCTCTCGGTCAAAACGAGAACTTTTCGCCCCTTGTTATAGGCCTCCAATATCTCAGAGGCGATCTGGGCTGTTCGCTCCTCATCTTCCGTTAACCGCCTGAAAATATCCTGAATGGCTTCCGCGCCCATCATCTGAATCGGCCGTTCCCGATACCTTGGAATCACTTCCATCTTCTGGTGTGTCACGGAAGATTGAGTTACTACATGACGGATGGGGCCGCATTGCATGAAAATGATCGGATGCCGACCATCCTTCCGCCTTGGTGTTGCTGTTAGCCCCAGAACGTAACGTGCTTGTGATTTTTTGAGGATCAACTCGAATGAATCTGCTGCAAGGTGATGGCATTCGTCGATGATGATCTGCCCGTAGTTTTCCACCACATCGGAAATGACACCCTCTCGGGACAGGGACTGTATTACCGCGATATCGACCAAGCCTGAGGGTTTCTTTTTTCCTCCGCCAATCACTCCCATCGCCTCCTTTTCCATGTCCAGAAAAGTCTTGAGGCGCTCCTGCCATTGCTTTTGCAAATCCGTGCGATGGACGAGGATCAGGGTATTCACCTTTCGATGCGCGATGATGGCAGCAGCCATGACCGTTTTCCCGAAGGCTGTTGGGGCGGAAAGCACCCCCGTATCGTGGGAGATCATGGCCGTTACAGCCATTTCCTGATCCGGACGAAGCGTCCCGAAAAAACTGGCATCAATGGGGACACCCTCGGTTCGCTCATCCCTCTCATTGCAGCGAATGCCATTTTCCTTAAGAAGGTTGCGCACATCATCAAGGCAGCCACGAGGTAGTCCTATATGAAGCGGGAAGTTAACTGCGCACCCAATGATCCGCGGTGTGTTCCAAACAGAAAGCCGAAGGGACTGTTTTGTAAAAAAATCGGGGTTTTGGAATGCCGCCAACCGAATGAGCCGATTAGCCAATGAGTGAGGCAGGGATGCTTTCTCGAAGTAGAGAAGGTTCGCTACTTTTACCTCAAGGAAAGATGGCATCACTTCCTTGATCTTTCTCTTCAGGGATGGCTTTGGCTTCCATGGCGTTGCAAAATCTTCCTCCTCGATAAAGCCCACATCGAGCGGATGCGAAGATCCCATGGCGCGAAAAATACTCGGCTCAAGATCATCCACGGGAAGGCGTTCCAAGCCGGCAAGGAACTGCCATTGATCCTCGAAAGGACGAAAGTCGAGATCCACGAATTCTGAGAAGTTTCGCTCTCGGGGATGTTTCTGCAGAGGTAACGCGATGAGATTCCCGAAACCACCCTTGGGAAGTCTGTCCTGATTTGGAAAGAGACGATCGTAGGAACTGAGCTTTAGCTGCCGTGATCTATCACAGGCATGACTGATAATGGCGGCCCCCAAACGGCGGGCATCACGCGCCAAAACCTTGCCGCTAAAAAAGATCCAGACATGAGCGCCCTGACCCGATCGGGAGATCTCCAAGGCATAAGGTATCTGTAGGGCCTCACAGGAGAGGCAAAAGGCCTTAGCGTCTTCCCGCCAGTCACCTTCATCGAAGTCGGCGGCGAGAAAATGACATGTGTCGTCTTCCAGCAAGGGATAGACCCCGATCGTTCTCTTGCCAGCAAAATGCTCGTAAAGAATGCGATCGGAGAGTGGCATGAAGCTTCGGTGGGAACATTCGCCACACTTGATGGCTGGCTTCCGACAAATCCCGGGCTTTCGATCATTCAAACAAACGGGTGTGTAGCCCACCTTTCCGGAGTACTCGCTCTCCCATCGTTCAGGAAAGACATCGGTTCGCCCCCGAAAAAGACCCCCAAACAAGGTCAGTTTCTCTTCCCTCGAAAATTCGGTACGTACCGCTTTTGAGCCCACATCCGCGTTGTCACTGAGCAAAGATACCCGCCAGTCGATGCCGTTCCTTTCAAGGAGGTTGATCAATCGCCGGTTTTCAGCCTGAAGTGATTTGATCAACTCATCGCCATTCATGGTGTCGGGGTCAGCATGGTCATGGACTTATCTCACCATATCGTCCCTAAGGAAGGGGAGCGGTGCCTTCGCTCAGGATTTCGAGATACCTCCGATAACTGAAAACGCGGCCACGTCTCCTGCCTGTAATCTCCTCAACAATGCCAGATCGGACAAGATCGGCGAGCGCCGCATTGACCGTGGGGGCCGAAATCCCGGTTTCCTTGACGAGTTGATTAGCCGTCATATAGGGGTGCTGCTGGAAATAATCATGGATACGCAATGCTGAGCCCGGCCGATCCGATTCCGCCGTAATGCGCTCCCGATCTTCCTTGAAAAGATCGACTATCCGTGTAGCGGCCCCAAATGCCTGATTGGCGGTATCCGCAACGCCCGTTAGAAAGAACTCAAGCCAGGCCTCCCATGCACCGTGCTCACGTACTTCCTGAAGCAGTCGGTAATAGTCTTCTCGGTGAGTTTTGAGGTAAAGGCTCAGATAGAGCAATGGCTTACCCAATACGCCGTTTACGCAGAGAAATAGCGTAACCAATAAACGACCTATTCGGCCATTCCCATCCAGAAAGGGATGAATGGTTTCGAATTGAACGTGCAACAGACCTGCCCTAATGAGGGCTGGGAGACGTGTGTCACTCTGATGCATGAATCGCTCAAACGCATCGAGACATTGATTCATTTCACTTGGAGGTGGTGGAACGAAAAGCGCGTTCCCCGGGCGTGTACCGCCAATCCAGTTCTGCGATCGCCGAAACTCGCCCGGGCTCTTGGATTCGCCCCGCCCGCTTTGCAGTAATCGCGAGTGCATTTCACGAATGAGACGCAGCGACAGAGGCAGGTCTTCTAATCGCTCCAGCCCATACATCATCGCATCGACGTAGTTTGAGACTTCCCGAATGTCATCGATGGGCTGACCAGCTTGGGCTTCGATCTCAAAACGGAGCAGGTCCGAAAGGGTCGATTGAGTCCCCTCGATCTGGGATGAAAGGACGGCTTCCTTCCTCACATACATGTAGAGAAATAGCTCCTGCCGGGGAAGCAACATAGTGATGCCATCCAGCCGCCCCAGGGCACGTTCCGCCTCGCTTAACCTTTCCAGTAGCGACAACACATCAATCGATGGCTCTGGTGGCAGCGGTGGAGGCACGAAGGCGCGCACGCTCTCCCCTGCGATGGAGGTCACAACAAAGCGGCCTTGTCGAAGATGAGTTCTCAAATCTGACATGGCCCTATTATGTGGCCTCACAGCTATTTAAGCCAACAGCGCATCTCTTAAATAGTAGACCGCCCTAAGTAAGCACCCTTAAATAACAGAGTCCCTCAAACCTAGGCCAGCGTCTATGAGCGATTTTGATGTTACGAGAAAAACACTCAAGCGTTCAGTAAAGTAGGGCGACGGGACTGTAACAGAGATGGTCTTGAAATCCTGCGCTTGAGCTTCAGAAAAGTGATTTGAGTGTTAAACCCTGAAACGGGAAAATGGAGAATTTTGACGACCAAGGCATGCTACAACCGATCCGTAGCATACCGTTGCCTGTCACATATAGATGGGATTGATTGCACTTCTTGGCTGCATTTCAATCAGCTCTCTTATTTTCCCGCTTCTAGGGACGTAAACCCAGCCGTGGATTGATGGCTGCTCATCAGAGCTCCACGCTTCTTGGATGATCGAACTATGTGCCAGATTTTGCACCTGCTCGATGACATTTAGCTCGACCAATCGCATCGCTCGCTCGCGCTGAGTCGGAAGACTCTCAATTTCATTCTGATTTAGCCGATAAAGATCCTTTACTCGCATCAACCACTTATTAACGAGAAGCAACCCTGGCTGCTGCGGTCTAAGTGCAGCCGCAATACCTCCGCAGCTGTAATGACCGCATACAATGATGTGCTTAACTTTCAGAACGTCCACAGCATATTGCAGGACCGTTAGACAGTTGAAATCCGTGGTGACGACCTGATTTGCAATATTTCTATGCACGAACATTTCACCTGGATTAGCGTTAACGACGATCTCCGCAGGTACCCGGCTGTCAGAGCAACCTATCCAAAGTACATTGGGCGACTGCTGAAAATCGAGCCTTGCCAGATAGTGAGCATCCTTCAAATACTGTTGCCTAGCCCAAACGCCATTCTGCTCAAGCATTCGCTTAACGGCACTAATCTCTTCGAACTTTTTTATGGTTTTCTCTTTCATCGAGGGCATTTATGTTTCGTGACGAAACAGTCTATTCGGGCTGACCACCTCAATCAATCATTTTGGCAGCATTAGCAACCTGGCCTGAGATGAACGAGCCACTACATTTCGGTGTTAAACACTCAAAGTTCAATATGGAATCGTGTGCGCCAGAATAGCGCTCAAACAGACTGAACGCTGAACATGCTCAAACAGCATCAAGGGTTGCTCAGCCGATCTTCAAAAGCGTGAGCCAGCAAAAGCGAACCACTCAAGAAATGATCGTGAATTTTGACGACCAAGGCATGCTACAACCGATCTGTAGCATGGTGCGACCTGTTGGATAGGTCTTTGAAAGATGGAGCCGGCGAAAGGATTCGAACCCTCGACCCGCGCATTACAAGCAACGTATCGGCTCGAATTTTTCTCGCCTCGCTCTCACCAACCCGCTCTCGATCTCAAGGAGTTACGTCTCAATTATGAATTTCGGTTGTAGTAGATCTTAAGGCCTGCTACAAAAACCAAAGATTCCATGCTGCAAAGGGCTTCGTAACCACCATATCCTGATGGCAATTTTGCACCTAGGTAGTGCATAGGATCAGAAATCCAAAATCCCGGTTTTCTTTGATTTTCTCTCGCGTAGGACTTCCCTCAGCATAAAAACCAAACAGAAATGCTGACGCCTCTCAAATTATCGCTTCAGGTCTCTGTAGAAATTTTCATGAGGACCAAGTGCCTCAAGCCATACCAATTTGACCCCGTCATCGCGTGTGTAACCTAGAAGGTAAAGCTGGCCCTGGCATCTGAACTTATAGACCCAAAGATCAGAGAGATCCCCTTTCTTTTTCTCGCCAATATCTGGACTCAGGGCAACTTCAGCAATTGCGGAATCCACTGTGCCGATGATGTTGTCGTGAAGTTTTTTGTAAGTTCGGGCAAAACGCTTGGTCTGAAATACCTGCCAACTCATACCTTATTTGCCGAACGCGGTACGAAGGGCATGGCCTCCTCAGGTGGCTCTCCCATGCTCATTAAACTCTCGGCAATAAATGATGCAGGGAGATCGGGATTATCGAGGGCAGCACGACCCACTTTTGCCCAAAACTCCACCTGTCCCTGAACAGTTCTGAATTCTGCCTTCGCAGCAGAGCGCGCGGCACTCACCAACTCTTCATCAATTCGAACAGACACGGTGGTCATCTAGATCCTCCCTCACCAAAAACCATCATGACCACAATTGTAGTAGCCCTATCAAGGTGGATCAATACTGATCCATCGCATCGGAGCGAGTAGCTCAAACTTTGGTTGCTAGCGATTTAACATCGATACGACAGTGTGCAGCTAAGAACGCAGAACTAAGCTCTGCGATCAGTTCCTCAGCAGCGTATGGCTCGCTCCCGAATCGGCCTTTCAAATCACGCCCAGGGCGAGACTTGTGGCCGGTCGCATGACTCAGTTCATGAAACTCGGTGGGGTAAAACGAGGCCGCATCTTTGAAATAGAACCGCTCAGGCAGATGAATTTGATCAAGCAAAGGGAGATAGCACGCTTGAAATCCTTGAGACCGGATGGCGATTCCTGAAGCTTCGACGATGTGTTCAGCCCGATCAGAGGGTTCAAAAGCGTCGAAGGTTAGCTCTTCGGATTCAGGATTAGTGCCTGGCGGGAAGGCTGTTGAGGCGACTTGCTTTTATCGTGGGGCCTGAGCTCATTCCTGAACGCGTGTACTTGATGTCGAATCCATAGGAGGCATTGAGCGCATTGATGGCGGATTTGTATGCGCCATCACTCCAGGTGGCCCTTTGGGGGTGATACGCGTCGCCGACCAGAGATACAGCTTCGCCGGGTAACGGCCGAACCGCCCATGCGGCTATGCTGGCGTTTGTAAAGTCCGATCCCGCTCCAAGAAAGTACCACCCCGCTGGCCAAATCTGTACAACCGTCTTCAAGGGCTTTGGGATATCTGCTTTAGGGAAGAGATATTTGAGGCCTCTGTTGATCTCAGCTTCTACAGCCTCGATCCCGTTCTCCCGAGCCGTAATCTCCCAAAAGTCCACGCAATCTCGATCATCCGAATAAACGGTTCTGACCACCAACTGGTCGGCGTCATACTTGTCCTTGGGTATCTCTATCGCATTAAGGCAGGCTTCCGTCGTCCAAGCTCGATGCACATCGCGTCCTTCGACCAAATTATTCCACCAAGAGCGGGGGAACCACTGCGTCACCGTAGCAACCTTGACGCCAGTGAGGTGTTGGAATTGCGCTTGGGCTTGGATTCGCCTGGCGATGTTGCCCGTCACCGCCTTAAATCCAGTAGGATCAGCAGCGATGATCAGACGTGTCGCCTTCACTCGATAAGTTGGGGTGGTGATGAAATAATGTCCCCCACGTCCATTGATGGAAATGGCTGGTTCTGAGGTGAAAATCCGCACCCCGTTTTGCCTCGCGCGGTCCGCCATGCGGAGGGGAAACTGTGACATTCCGCCCACTGGAAAGTAGCCCGTGCAGCAAACATTCGTCTCCTCATCCAGCCAATCCAAATAGCCACGTGCATCAAGAGGGTAGGTATAGTCCCCCCGAAATCTTAAGATATCCCTGAGGAAAAAGTACTGTTCCTCACCTACTACGCTGCGCACGTAAGAACGATAATCCGGATAGCTGGCGACATTCGCCCGCTCGGGACCGAATTGCAATTTGTTATAGAGAGCTGCTTCGGACTCTGAAACGAGGGGGTAAACCTCCTTTCTTAGCGTTTCTGTATCAAATGCGAAAACACCGCGGGTGCTGATCATGTCATCCACATAAGGACCCGGTTCCAGGGTGATACCCAGCTCATTGGCCAGGGCGAACACAAGATCCTGTCCTTCCATCACGCGCAATCCCCCAACACCATGAACGGGGCCTCCTGGCACGAGCGGCTCGTCATAAAGCCGCCCCCCCAAATGATTTTCCCTCTCGAAGACGCATACCCGTTTGTCCAGCTTGGGACCGAGCCGATAAGCGCTGTACAAGCCACCCGGGCCGCCTCCGATGATTGCAACTTCACATTTAAGGTTTTTGGGGGTTTCGGACCCCCAGCCAATGTTAGCCTGCAGGACGGCACACAGTAGTATAAGTGCCTTTATTATTCGAATCGGTCTTAAACTGCGACTCAGCATGGCTTACTTCCGCCCTCTTTCTGGTGTTTGATGGTCCAAGACCGTTTTGTCCGATTAAAAAGTCGGGGCCCCAATCATAGTCTTCACCTAGCAATTCCAGTGCCGTGGAATCCGGCACTCACCTCCGTGGCTGATCAATGATAACGTGCCTTGCCAGCAAGTGCATACATTAAAGGTGAGCCGGTATTCTACTTCTGAATTCAGGATTGCGTCAGAACGCAGCCCTTCGATTTGCTCTTTAATACTCCGTATCCACGCCCCCAATACCAGGGACAAATCAACAGAACTCATCAGGAGGGGCTGTTAGTCGATCCTCGCAATGACAAGCGCCGCCTTCTTTGTAGCCTTCGTCATACCTACGCCACTTTATTGATCGAGCGGGATTCTGTAGAGGTGTTCCTGTTGGAAAAGCAGATGGGCACTAGCGTGGAGATGATTCGGCGCCACTATGGGCATGTTGATATTCGGCCCTGAAAACTCACGCGAGCTCCAAGCCCATTTCAGAATCCGTGGTTGACTCCGTCAGGAAGCCAACGAAACGCTCTTTAAAAATCTACGCCCAACGTCCCAGCACAAGGGACACATAAACAGGGCTAAAAATAATGGCGAGGATGGCCCTCATTAACCAGCGGATGTTGTACCCAGCGGCGCAAAAACCGCATGAATGGCATCACCCACCTCGCCCTTCAGCCAGTTCCTGTCCATTCGGGTATCGTTCTTGAGGTGACCGAACACGAGCTCAATAGATTGGCGTCGTTTTAGCCAGCGACGCAGCTCCTTGGTCATCGACCGGTGTTTCCCGCGGTGGTGGATCGTGACTCCAGGATTCTGGTGATCGACACCTCGATAGCCCAAATCAACGAGGACGTCCTTGGGTTCACTCCCGACGTTTTCCAGAAAGATGCGTGTTTGCTCTAGCTGGGCTGCCAGCGTGTGGCCATCATAAGGGTTGCCGGGAAAAGTCCGAGCGCCGACGATTAATCCTTGCTTGTGGGTGATGGCCAGGCTGGACTTTACGCCAAACTCATAGGGCTTCCGTGCTTTTCCTTTGCTGATGCAGGAGACCTTAGGTGCATGGAATGCATAGAGTTTGTCCTTGTCTTTGGGTTTCTGTGTGCGGAGTCGCTCGGCATGTTCCATGACCACCGCCAGACGTTGAAGGGCAGAAGACTCTGAATAACTTTCAGGCAACTTGCGCTGAATTTCGCGCAGCACAATGCTGACAAGCTAGAGGCGCTAGCAAACGCGGTGATGAACGTTGCTCAAGGTCAATGCCCAGATGAGGCCACTCAGCAAATATTCTTGAATCTTGTAGATAACTTTACCGAGCTTCACTTAAGGATACTGAAAACTTTTCAGGCCCCTACTCCACCTCCGAATGTAAACATGACTAGCCTAGGCGCCGTATTGGTCTACAACCTACCAGAGCTAGCCGGGAATCAAGCCCTCTGCACGCATATATGGCAGGACCCATATCGAAATGGACTGGTTAATACCGATAGGATCGATGCAAGCATGACGGGAACTGGACTATCTGCAGAGCGCACAACAAGTTTTGGCGATCAATTCCTGCAATTCATCTCCTCTTGATCGCGATTTTCAGTGTTAAACCGACAAAACACCTATAGAACGCTGATCAAGCTGGAACAGCATCAGGAATTGCTCAGCCCAGACTTAAAAGCGTGAGTTCGCAAACAGAAAAATTAGGCAATTTTGACGACCAAGGCATGCTACAACGAATCTGTAGCAAGGTTCGACCTGTTGGATAGGTCTTTGAAAGATGGAGCCGGCGAAAGGATTCGAACCCTCGACCCGCGCATTACAAGTGGTCAGAACCTAAGATCTAAGGTTTTCTAAAAAGGTCTTTTTTCATGTATTTCAGTCGGTTATATAAATCCTAAAAGCCACAAACATCTATGTAAATCCAACAATATCTCCCCTTTTCCAAGACTGATTACACAGGAATTACACAGAAATCCCGATCCTCCAGACCCCACCCCACCGGGGACCCCCCTTTCCCATTTGGGACTCCTGCGCGCGACATGGATACGAATGCGCTCAGATGAAGAGCAAAGTTTTTTGAAATCAATTCCCGCCCCATACCCTCCTAGGCTTAGTTGATGACATTTTGGATCGGCTGTTTTGACCTTGCTACTTTTGGCGTGTAGCACGGTGGGGAGGCTGGGGGCGCAGGAATTCTTGCTCTCCAATTGTCGCTTTCAGTTCTAACGCTTTTGAAGCTGGCTGAGCACTTTTTGATGCTGGCAAGCTGGGTAGGCGGAAAAAATGTACTGAACGCAGTTGAGCCTGTGTTTTTCGGTTGAGTTGTTTGGGTAAAGCTGAGATCATCATCGCAAATATAATCAAAAATAATAATGACAAATAATTATATTTGCGAATCTTGTCGCTCCAGTTTGTTGAGGTTTCGGTGAGTTTGATATTTATAAGGGGCTACAGGCGAATGCTCGTTTTACTGGCATCGCTTCTTCTCATCCCAATCTCAGGTCTTGCGTTGGATGCCCCGGCTAGCCTCGTGCCTGCGGGTGTGAGTCCCGGGAGCCAGTTTTATCTGATTTTCACGACATCTTCGTCTTATTACGCTGCCTCGACGGATATGTCGACTTATGACAATACCGTTAATGCAGAGGCGCAAAGTGGATCTTCGTTGCCTGGCGTTGGCTCTCTAACGTGGAAAGCCCTTGGCGCAACGAGCGCTGTTGACCAATGCAAACCTTTTATTGATTTAACAAAGCCTGTCTACACTGTAACGAAGGTTCTCGTTAGTAGCACCGCAACGGCTATGTTTTTAGGTGGGGCAACGGGCCTTTCTAACGCACCGGGCGTGGGTCCGAACGGAACGACTGTAATTCAAAATGCTGCGTGGACAGGATGCAACACTGCAGGCTCTCCGGACACAGGAAATGAGCTTGGAGCTGGTAATACTAGTAGAGGTGCCCCCCTTCAAACTAATTTCTTTTGGATAAGGATCGGCACGAGCGGAAGTGGAGATCAGTTCAAGCTATATGCAGTTTCCCCATTGCTCACAGCCCCAAGCCCAGCCCCATCAGCAGTTCCCACGCTTAGTGAATGGGCGCAATTGATGCTGGCTTTGATGGTCATGATGCTTATCGGTTGGCATTTTCATCGTGAAAGAAGCTATTGATCGGTAGTTTTGTTGATGACTGAGAACGGGCGCTTCGGCGCCTGTTCTGCTTTCTGGGGTCTCTGAATTAAGCTTGGCGCTCCGTTGCTTCCAGAAAAAATTTACGTCAGTGGTAGAGCCACCCAGTTATTGGCTGCTCTTCGCAATTCCCCGCGGATCATGATCCATCAATGCGCAGGGTGTTCGCATGGTGCCTAAGCTGATCTGATTGAATCTACTTCCCGAATTTTCTCCCTCTGCGGACCCCACCGTACCCCACCCCCATCTGTCTCAGTTAGGAGCCCCAAGATCAGCTTGGATACGAATCCTGACGAACGACGAGTAACCGCTTACAAGTTACCCAGCACCTCCATGGTCTCGCTTTGCTGAGCATTACCTTTTACCGCGCTTTAGATGAGCCATTGGCTGACCGACTCGATTGGCTTTGAAATAAGGTCCACGTGAACCCAACCCGCTAATCAAGCCTCTCTCTCGTGCCTGTCGATCTAATCTTTTAAAATCCTCGCTGGCAACGCTTCTAGCTCGCCGCTTTGCGGCGGTTTCGCTCCCATGTATGGTGACGCTGGCAATCTGATTCTGACGTCCTTGATCCGTTAATTTTCCTGATCCGGCTGCGCCGCCATGGGTTCTGCAGAGGTGCTTTCCTTTGATGGCGAACTTTGAGCATTGGACTTTGCCGTTGGTCCTCTTCTTTGCCGCCGGTCTCGGTAAAGCCGGGACGTAGTTTTCTGATTTTTCCGAATTTTGGTTCCGAAAGGACCGTGAAGGGTCTTAGCCTTCCCAGAGGGTCTGCTGCAATTTGGGCTTCAAGGTCACTTTGCCATTGATCAATTGGAAATCCTTCCGCCCGAAGGGCATCAAAGACCCGCTGCCTGTAATCGTCGAGATCAATCTTAGAAGCCATAAAACACCATAATGTGCGCGTCGAAGGAGAAGGATTTTTGATTGCTCATATCCTCATACATTATATTAGATAACGCTTATATTTATGGGTTCCTTCATATCTGCAAAGAGCGGTGGGTACGCATACTGCACGGGGGGTCTACTGTCACCGACTGTCACGATCAACTGTCACCGCTGGAGGCCCCGGATTTACTGGGTTTTCTTCTATTTTTTTCCTAAGTGACAGTAGTGACAGTTGATTTTATAAAAGTAGTAGAACCCCCCCCTGTGCCCACCACTAAGACGCCGCCCTCGTCGCCGCCGACGCTCCGGAAAAACTTTTTAAAAACCCCCATTCAACTGTCACTGACCCAAAAACGTCTGGAGGCCCTGTATTTAAAGGGTTTCGCCAGTGACAGTAGATTTAAGAGTGACAGTTGCCTACTGTCACCAACCTCATGGACCCACAGATATCCGCCCAGCAATTAGGTCATCGAGGTCTTTTTCTAAAGACTGAAGTGGCGGTACCTCCCTCAACCGTGCCTGATTACTCCTAACCTGATTAAAACCTAGCGCTGTAAGAATCTTCCAAAAGGTACCGGTAGGATCAGGACTACGGCCATATGACTTTGTAACGGCACACCACCTTTTGTAGCTCTGATAGAGAACCCCGGCCTTCATTTGAATCTCAAAGTCCCCGGGCCATTCGCTCGATATTTTTAGGAAGTCACCCTCCGGCTTCTGAAGCATTCCACCCCCTGCATCATCAAGCCCGAACATGTATCCAGACTCCACACATTCAAGGAGCCATTGTTGTGTAGCCAGTTCCCCGATACTCAAGGCCTTAGCTCGGTTTCCCGCCGCTGTATCTCTTGGGGTATCTCTTTGTGGCAAGAAACCCCTAATGTCTCGACTGATCATCAGATCAAGGAAAGCCTCAACCCCACCATTCTCAATCTCCCCCATTAGTGATTCGAAGTAACTGTCATCACCCTTTCGGTGCTCAGACACATCAAGAAGCCAGTGTCTTGCATCATGCGGATCAAGGTGAGCCATGTGATCTTCGTTGGTCAGAATCCACAAATTGAGTCCGCTAGGCAGCATGACGGTTGCGATGTATTTGTCTTCGGAGGGCAGTTGGTGGGCCTGAACAGAGCTTTTAATCTTTGCGGCAAGCGACCGATCCTTGGCAAATACAGCCTCATCAAGGCAAAGGACTACAACCCCCCGCATCTGGGCATTGAACTGGCCGAAGACCCGATTAGCATCGTTACTGTAAAAGTACGCATGCTTCAAACAACGGCCCAATATATGGTCCATGAACATATTTTTCCCAACCTGTTGCTGGGATGACCGGAGGCCCACGATAATTCTGCTGGGGGTGCCAATGTTTTGAAATTGCCATGCGATTAGGTTCATCATGGCCTCGTAAGCAACATCATCTTTGGAGCAGATCACCTCATGGATATGTTGAAGGATCCGGTCACAGCAACCCGCCTCAGGTCTAACGCCAAAGCCCGGGAAAAGATTCCATTGATGTTCTGATGTGACTTGGCGGGTCATGACCACCTCCGTCATATTCCTGCGGCCTTTTGCCCCCTCCCATGCGGGGTAAGCGTCCTTATAGATGGGATTTTCAGCGTTATCGAACCCAACCAGAACAGCTTTACCGCCCAAAACCAGCTTCACCTCGTCCTTGATCGTGATGATGTCTTTTTCACTGTCCAAGATGACAGGACGTTTTTTGGTAATCGTCAGAACACTGAACCGTTTTTGAATGTCCTTGAGCGCAACCACTTCCTTCGGCAAGTCCCCCAGCGTGACCTCGCTGACCGTCATCACGTCATGAGCTTTGGCATAAGCCTTCTCGACACAGTCCTTAAAGGCATCGCTACCATCGCCTTTAGCCATGAACGCATTAATAGGATGCCCATGCACCGCGGAATTCAGCGCCATCAGACGGACACGGGCCAGATCCTCTGCTGACTGGATTATCAGACCCTGAGCCAAAGCCATCACCTTCTCGGGAGCATCTTTCCAGACTAAGTCAATTTTTTCCTCTTCCCACGACAAGGCTAACGTGTCGAGCCCTGACAGCTCGATCAATCGCTTCATGCCAAAGCCGTCGGGATGTTTTTTCAGATCGCTCAGCGCACGGTCAAAACGGGGATCTACTTTATCGGGGTTATATTTATTTGACCGCTTACTGTAGTCGTGAAACCATTTCCGACCCTCTTCACCATAGACCCGTGCAAGGGCATTGGCAGTATCTGACCAACAGGACTCGTCATCGGCATCAACATGATCGAGAACCAACTTCAGTGAGGTCTGGGTCAACTTGCCGTAACCATTCACCTTCTCCGCATTCGAAGACGATGACGTTTTCTCCTTGGGTCGCTTATCCCTTCCTAGACCCCCACCTTTTTTTGCTACCTCATCAATCCGATCAATGAGTCGGTCCAATTCCTTGGATCCAATGTTGTAAAGCTCGAAATACTCGCCGTCGAACAGCCTATCCCCTGTCAGCGTGAGGAATACATTCTTACTAAAGACCTCAATTTCACGTTCGCGGTATTTCCGGATATCCGGATATTGATCAGCAAGCTTGCTTGGCGCAAAGTGGACCTTTAATTTTGTGGCCGGCGGCTTATCTGAGACAAAGAAGGCCTTGGCCCCAGTGCCACTGGGGGACACCTCCAGATAGCCGTCCATCAGTCCCATAATTTCCAGCAGATCGGTATCTGGAACACCATCATCTAGATCGCAAAAGCCATCAAAGTCGAAGCACCACAAGTATCCGGTGAAACCATGCGCCGTCACATGTAACCCAGACCCAAGTGTTACCCCTATACCGCAACCAGTTCTATCAGCCATCTCGATAGCCTTACCCCAAGGCTTTGTCACCCCATCGGCGTCATAGCCGACAGCGTTTCCAGATGCATCAACAGGGGTCTTCCTGACCTTTTCAGCAACATGAATTTCTTTCCAATTGACGGTGGCCCCGGTTGCAACAATCTCACGAGGAATATATGAAGGGTCGCCGGAAAAGAGGCGGTTAGGCAAGGCCATAAGGACCTCCCGGGAAGAAACTAATTTCATCTATGGCTCCAAGGTGATAGCCAATAATTACCTCTTGTGGAATATCTAGGTCATTCAGTATTGAGGCCGCTACATCGTCATGGTGTGCACAAAGTAAAAAGTCATTGGTCACTGACCAATCTGGATCGAAATTACTCTCGGCCACATTACGTACAATCTGGATTTGTTCTTCATACTGGTGAATCGCGTCAAGATCCAGCAGTCGACCCAAGCAATCAGGGCACAATACAAACACAAGCCATAATCTTTTTTTTCTTTCTATCTGAGCAGAGAAGGCGGGATATGCGCCTCTAACGTCAAAATAATCTAAACAACGCGGACACTTGAACTCGTAATCTGAAGATCTCCCCCTCATTGACCACCTCCCATCTTTCCAATATCGCTGGCTATGGGAGAAACACTTGCGGTTTGCACAACCCCCGACTGCATCCATTCGTTAAGGGCCGTAATGAAGTAAAAAATCTTCCCCCTTTTTTGGCCGCCGAGTCGGACAAATTCTGGCCCGGTCCCGTGAACCCGATGCATCATTAGGGTTTTCTCTGACACCCCTGCGTACTTCGCTGCTCCCGGTGTATCCGTGCGACCATCGGGCCAAATACGAATCCCCCTCAACGACTCACGGAGAATTTGATCTAAAACAACTGCTGAAGAAGACATATGCTCAAAACTTTCAACTTGCGGGTTGCCGCCACTCTTTATCATTTTCATCGGATACCTCTGCTTGCTGTTTAATGAAGGCTCGTTGTTACAACGAGCATTTACAACTTAGAAGCTACCAGATAAGCTTTAACCTGACAAGTGCTAGTTGCAACCCCCAGCCGGATATCGGCGAGAGATTAGATTTCAGTGGAGGAATTTAGATGGCCCGCAAATCACGAGACGGTGAACGAGCTGCATTCGAGAATGTAACGATTAGAACAACACCAGCCCACCGGGCAGCACTTGATGTTCTTAGCCGCGTTAAACACCAGAGTTTTTCTGGCATCTTGCAGGAAGTGCTTGATCGCCGCCTAATCGAAGCCTCAAGAGAGCTGTTGGGATCTAATTCAGAGCACGTTAGGGCCGCCGGGGATGTCATTGCTCTGAATCTTCGACGTCCAAACGATGCGCCTCATGAACGCATCATCCTTCTATATGAGCTAGCCCCAGAATTTGTAAGTTTTAATGAGGCTCAGGTGATAAGGGTTCTTCAACAACTTGGAGCCTTCCCAAAGGAGAAAACCCTATATCGAAGGGACTGGGAGGAAGAACCTGAGCACGTGACCTCGCACTTCGAGTATGACAATCTATTGATTGCCTCCATATGGTCGGATGTTTACGAGTTAGTTCAGTCGCAACTCCTCGATGTAGTCGCCATCAGCAGCGTCATTACCGAGGCCAAAGAAAAAATCACCGCTGCTAGGGCTACGTTAGCGCCTAGCGATAGATAAGAGGCCTCAGAACCATGGCGCTCAGATACACCATACTTACGCCACAAAACCGGAAAGCTCTTCAATCCGGTCAGAAGCTTTTCGAACATGGCATCTATTTCGAGCGCCTATCAAATGGAGACGGCCGCTGGAGCGTGTCTTTCATGGTTGACCGCCAGCGCGTTCACCGGGTGGTAGGCCTAGAGTCAGATGGGGCGACTAGAACACAGGCAGAAGCTTATATTGAGCAGATTCGAACAGATGCCCGGAATGACCGACTGAATCTTCCGAAAGGGCGTAAGGTGTCGTTGAGCTTCACCGCCGCCACCGCTGAATATCTCCTGAAAATGGAAGCCAGTGGCGGCAAGGATCTGACGCGAAAAAGATCCATCATCAAGCACCACCTTGATCCGTTCTTTGGGTCAATGCCCCTTAACAAGATCTCAGCATTTGATATCTCCCGCTACAAGAAACAACGCCTGGCCAGCACATCACTTCTGGGTGGCGATAGCAAAACCAGAAATGGCGCAATAGAGAAACCAGTAGCCCCTGCCACTGTACAACGCGAACTAGCTATCCTGTCACATATCTTCAACATGGCTGCGGATTGGGGGTGGATTACCAGCAAACCAGTTATTGAGGGAATAAAGCTGGACGATGCCCGACTGGTGTACCTCACTGAAGGCCAAATTGAGACTCTTCTTCGATGTGCAGAGGATGATGCCAGCTGGGAGATTTATCCTTTCCTTAGGATCGGTCTTGCAACCTCAATGAGGAAGATGGAGATTCTTTCAATCAAGGTGGCCAACATAGACTTAGATCGCCAAGTCATCCACGTACCGGTAGCAAAATCAGGAAGCCGGGAACAGCCCATCACACCAAGCCTTGCCAAATATCTCTCAAAGCTCTTGGAGCAGATTCCAGAGGGACAAGCCTATTTATTCCCCACCCCCGTAAAAACTGCTAAGTTTCCCTATTTGACGAACATACAGAAACCATTCAGGCGCGTGGTTGCAGCCGCAGGGTTAGATCCGAAGCAAGTTGTTCGTCATACGCTTAGGCATACAGCCATCACTCACCTAGTGCAGGTTGGGGTGGACTTACCGACCGTCAAGCGCATCTCTGGCCATAAATCTCTCAAGATGGTCGAACGCTACGCGCATCAGTCTGGCCATCACATCGCTGCGGCCATGAATAAACTGGACGGGAGATATCAGAAAAAAGAGGGTTAACCCAACAAGCTGCTCCGAACCGATTACACAGGAATTACACAGAGGCAAAAACAACAAAGGCCCGATAAGGGCCTAAGTGATTGATAAATATGGAGCCGGCGAAAGGATTCGAACCCTCGACCCGCGCATTACAAGTG
>RFVA01000048.1 GCA_009922685.1 Gammaproteobacteria bacterium
GTTCATCCAGTAGGTTTCAAATTCTGGTGCGAATGAATCTAGACCAGCTGACCAGCCGTAGACGCCTTCGTACCAACGTACCCACATGTAAAAGACAAAGTAAATGCCGAATGCAAAAGTCAACCAGGCCTTGTCGAGAAGCGGACGATCCGCTGCGCCAACGCCACTTGCAGTTGTTGCTGCCATAGTAGTCACCTCTTAGGTTTTAAAAAAAGTGCAAAGCACTCAAAGATTGTGCCATCCCTGACGCCTCCCAACTCAAGGGCAGTTGGCCCAAAAGTCAGTCCTCCAATCCTCGGAGTGGAGCGAAGTCTAACACCCAGAAGACCTATGTCAATAAAAAAGTGCGACATTTTGTCGCATCTGGTTGGCGAGCTGGATCGTTAGCCCCGGTCGCGCATTCATCTCCAGCATCATGGGCCCAAAATGTTCATCGAGAACAATGTCAACACCAATAAAGCCTAGACCCGAAAAATTATGGCACTGGGCGGTCATCGCCAGAATTTCGTCCCAGTAGGGGATAATGCGCCCCGCGAGATTCCCACCCGTATCGGGGTGCTGGTCGATAGGGCGGTCATGCCAAACGCCAGAAAAGGTCCGCCCACTCGCGAGATCGATACCTACTCCGATGGCCCCTTGATGAAGATTTGCTCTCCCATCGGATAAGCGGGTGGGCAATCGGATCATGGCCATCACTGGAATACCGCGGAAGACAAGAATGCGTATATCAGGAACCCCTTGGAAGCTGATATTTTCAAAGATGGGGTCGAATTTGACCCGATACTCGATCAACGCCTTATCAGGGCGGCCGGCAAGACTGTAAAGCCCCCCTAGGATATTGGACACGTGATGCCCGACATCTTCCTCATCCGCCAAGACCCCATTGGCTTTCCGATAGCGTCCACGATGCCTCCCCGTGATGACCAGGATTCCCTCACCCCCAGCCCCATGCGCCGGCTTGATGACAAAATCATCATGCGGCGCCAACAGCGCTTCGAGCGTCTCGATCTGATGAACCATCTCGACGACACCGAAAAGCTCAGGAACAGCAATACCCGCCTCGACCGCCAAGGCTTTCGTCAGCAGCTTGTTATCGACTAAGGGGAAGTTACGGCGGCTGTTATAAGGAAGGATAAAGTCCGCGTTGCGCTCATTAAGCCCCATGACGCCCAATTGGCGTAATCGATTCCAAGGTAGCCAGGCGCGTTCCATGGCGAACGGCTTTAGGATCTGAGGGCGGAACGAAAACGCCACAACTCCGTGAGCCGGTAGCCCGTGTACCGACCCAAAAGCAGTGTCATGGCTAGAACGACCAAGAGTAACTCAGGAAAGACGAAGATGAGGTGCTCTAGCCACTGGCTACTCATGCAGAGATAGCCAAGCGCGGCCACCATCAAACTTCCAAAACCCTGGGCCATGGCCTCTGCTGGACCCATTTCCTCCCAGAGCAAGGACATGCGCTCGATCGTCATCGCCAAAATTACCATGGGAAAGAGTGCGACGGAAAGTCCACGATCAAAGCCAAGCTTGTGACTGACGACACTGATGAAAGCCATCAGGATGATCACGATGATCAACACCGAGGCCAGTCTCGGCACCAGCAATAACTTCAGGTATTCAAGATAAAAGCGAATGATGAGCCCCAGGAACACGAGGACACAGAAAAGCACCATTCCCCAGATTAATTCCGTCTCCCGAAAGGCAAGAGAGATCAGGATCGGCATAAAGGTCCCAAACGTCTTCAGTCCCACGACGTTTCGGAGAACAACAATAAGAAAGGCCCCTATGGGGACCATCAAAAGAACCCGATAAACATTCTGCACGCTGACCGGCAAACTGAAGAGCGAATACTCCATCAGCCTTGAACCCATCTTGCGAGCACGCTCCTCCGCGACCAAGGTTCGGTCCTGTGCCCGCCTGGATACCGAGAACTCCACTTTAGCGTTCTTTGCACCCGACACATTCAGCACCGAATCGTTGCCGATGTGCCAAAGAACACCACCTTGAGGGAGCCCCGGCTCGCCGGTCCAAGGATCAAGACTCACCCAGAGACGACCATCGAAGATTTCGAGCCACGGCTTCAGTGCGCCATGATTCATGCCATCTTGAAGCACCAGGACCTGGGCCGGCCTGGACGACACATTGGCCATCGCCAGAAGATCACTGATCAGGCGCACCCAGTCCTCATCGTTAACAACCCCCTGGCGCAACAGCAGGACGTTGGGGTCCGGCGACTGCGCATTCAAGCGGACCAATAACTCACGAACGAACGTCCTGGCGTCTGCCGACTTTTTAAGGACATCGCCTATCAGCCCCTTGGCCGCAGAGGCCAGGGCTTCTTGGAGTTGCGGAACAAAGACAGGAGGCGCCGTGTTCGCCTGCGAGGGGGCAGACTGAATCGAGGGGTCCCTCGAGAGGTTAATCCGGTAATAAAGGACCTGATGCCCATTCACCTCACGGACAGCCCACTCAGCCGCTCGATTCAAGCCATCATCTTCTGTGGTCAACCCATAGTGACCTGAGACAAAACTCTCATCAACGACAGTAAATCCATCCGGCTGTCGCGGGATATAAAAACGTACTTTGATCGCCGCATCTTTCGGGGCCTTGAATTCAATTCGGGCCTCAACGGTCCACACCTCGGCCTTTTCGGCCGGCATCAATGGCAGCCCCAGCCGTGTCACCTTGAACCAACAGAGGCTGACCCCGATCACGATCAGCAATAACGCCAGAAGTTTTACATGAAGGCCGCGCATCGGTCTTTCCAATAGGGATAGTCATGCACCGCCAGTACTCTCTGTCGCATTAGGGCTTTGGGCGCCTGGACAGGGATGCGCAAGGATCGGTTTCGGCTTTGAATAGGAAGGTCGCCGAGGAATCGACCAAGGCCACATCCGTCAGAAAACTTCTGCCGAGCAGAATCGGATAATTAAAATTACTCCGATCGTTGAGTGTAAATTCCGTCTCATGCTGCCGTCCGTTCTTGCAGATCGTCAACAAAACGACATCTCTCATGGAGGAGTGAGCCTGGCGCTCCTTGATCACCGCTGTCCTGACCAAGGGTCGCTCAATGACTAAAGGCGCCTCACCCTTATCCGCAGAAAACCGAAACCGAACCCACTCCGCACCTTGCTGCTTAAAATGCTCCACATTACTGGCGTGAACCGAAGAGGTCTTGGCGCCGGTATCGAGTTTAGCGGTCGCCTGCAGATTGGCCGGCAAAAGAAAGACATTTTCAAGCCACCCCATCACGACCTTTTCATGCGGCGCTTCCTCAGCCCAACTCAGCGAGCTCTGCCCGGTAAGGCCGAAAAAAAATAAGGCGATCAAGGCAAGAAGTAACCGATTCATGGTCATCGCCCCCTCTAGTCTGAACAAGGAAACCTTAAGAGGAAAGAGGGGCTCTTCAAGTGCAAGGCACTCGAGAACCCCAGGGAGAATCTTTATTGATCCACCGGAACGGTGAGACCTTTTTTCTGACTCGCATAGAAGGCGGCGATGTCTTGCATATCCTTGTCATCCAGCGTCGAAGCAAAACCCATCATCATGGGATTGGTGCGCTTGCCGGCCTTGTAGTCCTTAAGGGCACGAATGAGATAGCTTTCATATTGACCCGCCAGACGGGGGAACATCGTGTTCTCTGAATTGCCATCTTCACTGTGACAGCTCGCACACACTGCGGCCTTGCCCCGGCCTGCTTTCGGGTCCCCAGTGACCGGGAGGCTCGCATTCATTCCACGGAATTTGGCGACAAACGCGGCAATATCCTCCATGTCCTGATCCGACAGATTCATCGCATTGCCCTTCATCGAGCCGTGTTGACGCTCATCGTCCTTATAGGCCTTCAACGCAGAAACCACATAATCAGGATGCTGTCCGCCGATCCGAGGGACCTGATAAGTTGGGTAGGTATTGGTGTAGCCTGGAATGGAATGACATCCCTCGCACGTGTAGAACTTCTTCTTTCCCGCCAGCGGATCGCCTTCCGCTACCGCTAGACTAGCGCCAAACCACAAAAGGCCGGCCAAGGTACGAACAATGGATTTTTTCATGCCAAGTCTCCGCATCCGATCTGATAAGCCGCCCTACCCCCACGTCGGGGAAGGCTTGATGATTGAGATTATATCGCCCTAGCCTGCAACAAGGGGGGCACTGCCCCCCTTGTTGCCCCATTATTATTGACTCAAGGCCTGTTTCAGCGCCTCTTCGACTTCACTTGCATCGATGACCTGCTCTTCCAAGTCCTCCGGGAGATCATCCTGATGGGCGCGCAACTTGCGGTCCAGATGATAAGCAAGGCCAGTCCCGGCTGGGATCAGTCGGCCCACAATAACATTCTCTTTGAGACCCATCAGCTTATCACTGGAACCGCGAATAGCCGCCTCGGTGAGAACCCGCGTGGTCTCCTGGAAAGAGGCGGCTGAAATGAACGATTCGGTCGATAGCGACGCCTTCGTAATACCGAGCAACATCGGCTCGAAGCACGCAGGAATCTTGCCGTCCGCCTCAACGCGCTCATTTTCCTCATGGAAGCGGGCACGATCAACCTGCTCACCCCGAAGGAAGGTCGTATCACCGGGATCCGTGATTTCTACCTTCCGGAGCATCTGACGAATGATGACTTCAATGTGCTTGTCATTAATCTTAACGCCTTGGAGTCGGTAGACATCCTGAATTTCTTTCACGAGGTACGAAGCCAACTCAGAAACCCCGCGAAGACGCAGGATATCGTGAGGTGTCAAATCCCCTTCAGCGATGGTTTCACCCTGCTCAACATGCTCGCCTTCGAACACGGTGATGTGACGCCACTTAGGAATCAGCACTTCATGCTGCACGTTCTGGGCATCCGTCACAATGACGCGGCGCTTGCCCTTGGTTTCCTTGCCAAAACTGATCGTCCCCGTGGCTTCCGCAAGAATGGCAGGATCCTTGGTCTTGCGGGCCTCGAAGAGGTCTGCAACCCTTGGAAGACCGCCAGTAATATCGCGGGTCTTACTGGATTCCTGCGGAATACGAGCAAGGACGTCACCGACCTGGACCTCGCCGCCGTCATGAATCCCGATAATCGCGCCGGCGGGCAGGAAGTATTGAGCAACGATTTCTGTGGTCGGAATAAAGATGTCGTTACCCTTGTCATCCACCAGCTTGACCATGGGACGAAGATCCTTGCCGGCGCCACCACGTTGCTTTGGATCGATGACCACCATCGAGCTTAGGCCCGTGACTTCATCGGACTGCTCACGAACGGTGACACCTTCGATGAAATCGACCAGGCGGGCATAACCTTGTACTTCGGTGACGACCGGATGGGTATGGGGATCCCATGTCACGATCACCTGACCGGCCTTGACCCGGTCGCCTTCCTTGACGACGGAGACCGAACCATAAGGGATTTTGTAGCGCTCACGTTCGCGGCCGTGCTCGTCGATGACACTGACCTCGCCGGAGCGAGAGACCGCCACCAGGTTGCTATCTTTATTAATGACCGTCTTGATGTTGTTGAGCTTGATGGTACCGGCCGACTTGACCTCTACATTACTGATGGCAGCAGATCGCGACGCCGCCCCACCAATGTGGAAGGTTCTCATGGTCAACTGGGTACCAGGCTCACCAATCGACTGGGCCGCAATGACACCGATGGCTTCACCATTGTTAACGCTGTGGCCCCGACCAAGGTCACGACCGTAGCAGGAGGCACAAACCCCATAGCGGGTCCGGCAGGTAATGACGGAGCGAACGCGCACATTGTCTACGCTGTGCTGCTCAAGAATCGCAACGGCCGATTCATCGAGCATGGAACCTGCAGGAAGAATCAGATCCTGGCTGCTAGGATCAAGAACATCCTCCGCGACCACACGCCCCAAAACCCGCTCAGACAATGCCTCAACGACATCACCGCCTTCAATAAGCGGCGACATCAACAATCCTTCAACGGTACCGCAATCTTCCTCGGTAATCACCAGGTCTTGGGCCACGTCAACCAAGCGCCGAGTCAGATAGCCCGAGTTGGCCGTCTTCAGCGCCGTATCGGCGAGACCCTTACGTGCACCATGGGTTGAGATGAAGTACTGCAAAACGTCCAGTCCTTCACGGAAATTAGCGGTAATCGGGGTTTCGATGATAGAGCCATCAGGCTTGGCCATCAGTCCCCGCATCCCCGCCAACTGACGAATCTGAGCCGCGGAGCCACGGGCACCGGAGTCAGCCATCATAAAGACGGAGTTGAACGACTTTTGTTGGGCGGTGGAACCATCTGGCTTGACCACCGCTTCGGTCCCAAGACCATCCATCATCACTTTGGCCACCTGGTCGTTGGCGTGTGACCAAATATCAACGACCTTGTTATAGCGCTCGCCATCCGTCACTAAACCGGAGGCATACTGATTCTGAATTTCCTTCACTTCAGATTCCGCTGCGACAATGATTTGCTCCTTGCCGGCCGGGATCTCCATATCATCAACCCCGAAGGAAACACCGGCCCGCGTTGCATTCGAAAAGCCGAGATACATCAGCTTGTCGGCAAAAACGACCGTGGCCTTGATTCCGAGCGTTCTATAAGAATGATTGATCAACCTCGAAATCGCTTTCTTGGTCATATCGACATTGACCAACTCAAACGGGATGCCTTCTGGAACGATGGTCCAGATAATCGAACGTCCAACGGTTGTTTCTGCGCGGCGGACATGGGCGGTTCTTTCGCCCTGCTCATCAATGAGCGTTTCATTCAGCCTGACCGTGACTTTGGCCTGGATATCGACCACCCGATTGTTCAGCGCGCGCTGGGCCTCATCGACATCGGAAAAAATCATTCCGGTGCCCTTGGCATCAATACGCTCACGACTCATGTAGTAGAGACCGAGGACGACATCTTGCGTCGGATTGATGATCGGCTCCCCATTGGCCGGTGACAGAATGTTATTCGTTGCCATCATCAGGGTGCGGGCTTCGAGCTGCGCCTCCAACGACAAAGGCACGTGAACAGCCATCTGGTCACCGTCGAAATCGGCGTTGAATGCACTACAGACCAAAGGGTGAAGCTGAATCGCCTTGCCTTCAACCAGGGTCGGCTCAAACGCTTGGATACCCAGTCGATGGAGCGTTGGCGCTCGATTCAACATGACCGGATGTTCGCGGATCACTTCATCAAGGATGTCCCAGACTTCCGCACTTTCCTTCTCGACCATCTTTTTAGCGGCCTTGATGGTGGTGGCAAGTCCCCGGAACTGCAGCTTGCTAAAAATAAAGGGCTTGAAAAGCTCAAGCGCCATTTTCTTCGGAAGACCACACTGGTGAAGCTTCAGGGTCGGGCCCACCACAATCACCGAACGACCCGAGTAGTCGACCCGCTTTCCTAGAAGGTTCTGCCTGAAACGACCCTGCTTCCCCTTAATCATATCGGCGAGGGACTTCAGCGGACGTTTGTTGGAGCCCGTAATGGCACGGCCACGACGACCGTTGTCCAGCAAGGCATCCACCGATTCTTGCAGCATCCGTTTTTCATTGCGAACAATAATATCGGGCGCATTGAGATCCAGAAGGCGCTTCAAACGGTTATTACGATTGATGACACGACGATAAAGGTCATTGAGGTCAGACGTTGCAAAACGGCCGCCATCCAAAGGCACCAGAGGACGCAGCTCCGGGGGCAGGACCGGGAGGACCGTCAAGATCATCCATTCCGGCTTATTGCTGGAGGTAATCAGCGACTCAATAGCCTTTAGGCGCTTGGTGTACTTTTTGATCTTGGTTTCTGAGTTGGTCCCCTCAATTCCCTCGCGCAGCATGTCAACCACGTTCGGGAGATCCATGGTCCTCAGGAGTTCATGGATCGCTTCCGCGCCCATCTTGGCAACAAAATCTTCTCCGTACTGCTGGGTGGCTTCGTAAAACTCTTCCTCATTGAGAAGCTTGCTCCGCTCAAGTGGCGTTTGCATCGGATCAATGATGACGTAGGACTCAAAGTAGAGGACCCGCTCGATTTCCCGAAGCGTCATGTCGAGGAGCAATGCAATTCTTGAAGGCAGCGACTTTAGGAACCAAATGTGGGCGACTGGGCTCGCCAATTCGATATGGCCCATCCGCTCACGGCGCACTTTGGAGAGCGTGACCTCGACACCACATTTCTCACAGATCACGCCGCGATGCTTCAGTCGCTTGTATTTGCCGCAAAGACACTCATAGTCGCTAACCGGCCCGAAGATCTTGGCGCAGAACAGCCCATCACGTTCCGGTTTGAAGGTCCTATAGTTGATGGTTTCCGGCTTCTTCACCTCCCCAAAGGACCAGGAGCGAATCATGTCCGGCGACGCGAGGCTGATACGGATATTGTCGAAATCCTCAACCTGATTCTGACGCTTCAAATAACTAATTAGATCTTTCACGGGTCATCTCCTAAATCTGAACATTGCGGTATCCGGGACTTCAGCGCTTTCCGGATGGCGCCAATAAAAGGCTTATTCCTGCTCCAACTCGATATTGATACCGAGGGAGCGAATTTCCTTGATCAGCACGTTGAACGATTCCGGCATGGCAGCTTCCATGCGGTGATCGCCATCCACAATGTTCTTGTAGATTTTTGTTCTGCCTGCCACGTCATCAGACTTGACAGTCAGCATTTCCTGCAGCGTGTAGGCAGCGCCATAAGCCTGCAGGGCCCAGACTTCCATTTCACCAAATCTCTGGCCACCGAATTGCGCCTTGCCACCCAGTGGCTGCTGGGTCACGAGACTGTATGGACCGGTTGAGCGCGCATGCATTTTGTCATCGACCAGATGGTTCAATTTCAGCATGTACATGCAGCCGACCGTGACGTCTCGCTCAAAAGCTTCGCCGGTCCGCCCATCGAAAAGGCGCGTTTGACCGCTTTCAGGGAGCCCGGCCAAGCGCAACATGGTCTTGATGTCCTTTTCACTGGCACCATCGAAAACCGGCGTTGCCATGGGCACTCCGCGACGAAGATTACCGGCAAGCTCCAGAATTTCAGCATCATTGAGCTGATCCAGATCCTCGGTTCTTCCACTCGCGTTGTAGACCTCATGAAGGAATTGACGCACCTCATTGACCTTAGATTGCGCCTCCAGAAGGTTTCCAATCTTAATCCCAAGCCCACGAGCCGCCCACCCGAGATGGGTCTCCAGGACCTGGCCGACATTCATCCGTGATGGAACACCCAATGGATTCAGCACGATATCGACGGGCGTACCGTCTGCACTAAATGGCATGTCCTCAACCGGGACAATTTGCGAGATCACACCCTTGTTGCCATGGCGTCCTGCCATCTTGTCTCCCGGCTGAATGCGGCGCTTCACTGCGAGGTAGACCTTGACCATCTTGAGAACACCCGGCGGCAAATCATCACCGATGGCGATCTTGCGCTTCTTCTCCTCAAGACGCTTGGCCATTTCCTCGCGCTGCTGGTCAATCTGGGCAGCAATCGTCTCAAGCTGCAGATTGATGTCCTCATCCTTCAGTCGAATTTCAGACCATTGGGAAGGCTTCAGTGCCTCGAGATATTCCGCGGTAACAGTGGTGCCCGACTTCAGCTTGGCGGGACCCGACTGGGCCACCTTGCCTATGACCATCTGCTCAATGCGCTGATAAAAGTCCATCTCGATGATACGGAGCTGGTCATTCAAGTCCTTCTTGACCCGCTCAATCTCGGCCTGCTCGATCTGCTTGGCGCGCTCATCCTTTTTGACCCCGTCGCGGGTGAAGACCTGAACGTCAATGATCGTGCCATCCATCCCCGAAGGCACCCGCAAGGAGGTGTCCTTGACGTCCGATGCCTTCTCACCAAAGATCGCGCGTAACAATTTTTCCTCAGGGGTTAACTGCGTCTCACCCTTCGGCGTGACCTTGCCCACCAGAATATCGCCTGCTTTCACCTCGGCACCGATATAGACAATGCCCGATTCATCAAGCTTAGCCAAAGCCGCTTCACCCACATTGGGAATATCGGCAGTGATTTCTTCCGGCCCCAACTTGGTGTCGCGTGCAACGCACGATTTTTCCTCAATATGGATCGTAGTGAAACGATCCTCCTGCACGACCCGCTCTGAGATCAGAATCGAATCCTCAAAGTTGTAACCGTTCCAAGGCATGAAGGCGACCAAAAGGTTCTGACCCAAGGCCAATTCACCCATATCCGTGGAGGGTCCATCTGCCAGAATATCGCCCTTTGCCACGACATCACCCGGACGCACCAACGGCTTCTGGTTAATACAGGTGTTCTGGTTGGAGCGGGTGTACTTGGTCAGATTGTAGATATCGACACCTGGCACCCCGGCCTCGGTTTCCTCATCATTGACCCGAACCACAATTCGGCTGGCATCAAGGAATTCAATCGTGCCCCCCCGCTTTGCAACAACCGTGACCCCTGAATCCCGAGCGACAATTCGCTCCATCCCGGTTCCAACCAGAGGCTTTTCGGTCCGGAGCGTTGGCACCGCCTGGCGCTGCATGTTGGAGCCCATCAAGGCGCGGTTGGCGTCATCATGCTCAAGGAAAGGAATCAACGAGGCTGCGACTGAAACGATCTGCTTCGAGGAGACATCCATATAGTTGATCTGGTCCGCCGTCGACAGGGTGAACTCATCTTTGTGGCGACAAGACACCAGATCATCCACGAGCTTGCCATTGGCATCGACCTTGGCACTCGCTTGCGCAATGAAATACTTGCCTTCCTCAATCGCAGAAAGATACTCAATCTCATCGGTGACGCGGCCATCAACAACCCGACGGTAAGGGGTTTCTAAGAAGCCGTAGAGATTGGTCCTTGCATAAACCGACAGTGAATTAATCAGACCAATATTTGGGCCTTCCGGGGTTTCGATCGGACAAACCCGACCATAGTGCGTGGTGTGAACGTCACGGACTTCAAAGCCAGCACGCTCACGGGCAAGACCGCCTGGCCCAAGGGCTGAGACACGCCGTTTGTGCGTAACTTCCGAGAGAGGATTGTTTTGATCCATGAACTGGGACAACTGGCTTGACCCAAAGAACTCTTTAATAGAGGCTGCAACCGGCTTTGCGTTGATGATCTCCTGAGGCATCAGGTTCTCAGCGTCCGCCAAAGAGAGGCGCTCCTTGACCGCACGCTCAACCCTGACCAGGCCCAGCCGGAACTGGTTTTCAACCATTTCACCCACAGAACGGACTCGACGGTTCCCTAAGTGATCGATGTCATCGACCGTGCCATGACCGTTACGGATATTGATCAACTCACGAAGCACATCAATGATGTCCTCTTTGGTCAGGACGCCAGTTCCTGTGACCTCGG
Organism: Gammaproteobacteria bacterium; assembly: GCA_009922685.1. GTDB lineage: Bacteria > Pseudomonadota > Gammaproteobacteria > Methylococcales > Methylococcaceae > UBA6136. The sequence goes on from RFVA01000048.1 coordinate 11,279, forward strand.
AACGTCCAAGACGGCGATTGAACTTCATGCGGCCGACCGCAGAGAGATCATAACGATCGGGTGAGAAGAACAGATTCTCAAAAAGGGTATGTGCCGCCTCTTTCGCCGGTGGCTCGCCTGGCCGCATCATCCGGTAAATTTCAACCAGCGCATCCAGCTGCGTTTCGGTTGAATCAATGCGCATGGCATTCGAAATGTAAGGGCCACGATCCAAATCATTGACGAACAGGGTATCGACCACCTCAACCCCGGCCACGGTCAAGCGGCTGATCAGATCTTCCGTCAATTCGTCATTGACCTTCCCAATCAGTTCACCGGTGTCCTCTTGGACGATGTTGCGCGCTAGAATCTTTCCGTAAAGGTAATCCCTTGGGACTTCCAGCAAGTTAAGACCGGCCTTTTCGATCTGACGAATATGGCGAGCGGTGATGCGATGTCCCTTTTCAACCAGCGCCTTGCCGTCGACCACGATGTCGAAGGAGGCGATATCGCCTCGAAGACGATCCGGAATCAACTCGAGGAGGACCTCCTCTCCCTTAATGACAAAACGATTGGTCTCAAAAAATTGATCAACGATCTTCTCATTATCAAAGCCTAGAGCACGCAGCAAGACGGTTGCTGGTAACTTCCTTCGACGATCGATACGGACATAGACGCAATCTTTGTGATCGAATTCGAAATCAAGCCAAGAACCCCGATACGGAATAATTCTGGCGTTGAACAACAACTTGCCTGAGGAGTGCGTCTTACCCCGATCATGATCAAAAAACACCCCAGGAGAGCGATGCAACTGAGACACGATGACGCGCTCGGTACCATTAATCACAAAGGTCCCGGTATCCGTCATCAGCGGAATCTCACCCATGTAGATTTCCTGACGCTTGACCTCTTTCACGACCTTGGCTGAAGCCGGCGACTCCTTGTCATAGAGAATCAACTGAACAAGGACACGTAATGGGGCCGCATAATTTGCGCCGCGCTGCTGACATTCTTTGACATCGAAGGTCGGCTCACCGAGCCAATAGTCGACGTACTCTAGAATGGCGTGCCCAGAATGGCTAGTAATAGGAAAAACGGAGCTCAGGGCTGCATGCAAGCCCTCGTCCACGCGATCCTTGAGCGCAACCTCGGACTGCAGGAAGCGTTTGTAGGAATCTACCTGAGTCGTGAGCAGATATGGGACGTCGAGAACATCCCGACGCTTGCCAAAACTGTTACGGATGCGTTTCTTCTCGGTGAAAGAATAGGCCATATCGATTCCTTACCTGACGGTGCTTACGGGTTACAAGGGTCGCAGGGACTATCGGCAAAATGCCTATACTCCCCGGCATATCGATTTGATGCACCGCAGGGATATGGAGCATACTCCATGCGGATATTCATCAAAGCGATGATCAAATTCTGAAATGCGGGCGCTCATAGCGCCAAAAGGCCGGCAGCAATGCTGCCAGCCTCGATGCTGACTTGTCAGCCTGGTGGGTCGTCAATTACTTGATATCGACGGTGGCACCAGCCTCGACCAACTGCTTCTTGACGTCTTCGGCTTCGGCCTTGCTGACGCCTTCTTTGACGGTCGCAGGAACCCCTTCGACCATGTCTTTGGCTTCCTTAAGACCGAGACCAGTGACCGCGCGGACCACCTTGATCACGTTGACCTTGTTCTCACCGAATCCGGTCATCACAACGTCAAACTCGGTCTTTTCTTCCGCCGCTGCAGCAGCGCCGCCGCCAGCAGCAGGTGCCGCTACAGCAACAGCCGCTGCCGCTGATACGCCAAACTTTTCTTCCATAGCCGAGATGAGGTCTACAACCTCCATCACGGACATATTGGCGATTGCTTCTAAAATGTCATCTTTTGAAAGTGCCATCGAATTACTCCGAAATGAATCGATATTAACGAGTAGTTAGTACTATGCTGCCTGTTTCTGATCGCGAATCGCTGCAACGGTGCGAACCATCTTGGCATGCGGTTCTGCAAGCGTACGAACGAACTTCTCAACCGGGGCCTTCATCGTGCCCATCAGGATGGCAATCGCCTGATCCTTCGTCGGTAGTTTCGAGAGTCGTTCAAGCCCGTCAGCCCCGTACTCCTTGCCACCGACCGCAACCAGCTTTACGACCAACTTGTCGCTCTGCTTGATAAAGTCGGCTATAAGGCGTCCTGCCGCACCCGGATCATCCAGCGAGAAAGCCAGAATCAAAGGGCCAACCATCCCAGCCTGCATGCAAGCGAACTCCGTTCCTTCAACCGCTCTACGGGCAAGAGTATTCTTCACCACCCGGAGGTATACGCCTGAAGTACGAGCTGTCTTGCGCAAGTTGGTCAGCTGCTCCACCGTCAATCCACGGTATTCCGCGGCGACGGCAGAGTGCGCAACTGCAGCAATAGCGGAAACTTCTTCGACGACAGCTTTTTTGTCATCTAGTCTCAGCGCCACTCTATTTCTCCAATAAAAATCTGAATAGAATTCACCATTCAGAGCCACTACAACGCCACCACACCATGTGGTCTTTGACGGTTACCGGCTTCGTAGCCGGCAACCCAAAGTTCGTTATGCCGTCAGGCTGGCCTGATCCAGCGTCAATCCAGGACCCATGGTGCTGGAGACCGTAATCTTCCGGAGGTAAACACCCTTTGACGTTGAAGGCTTAGCCTTTTTGAGATCCGTCAGAAGGGCCTCAAGGTTTTCCTTCAGCTGGTTCGACTCAAACGTAACCTTACCAATCGTGCAATGGATAATGCCTTTCTTGTCCGTGCGATAGCGGACCTGTCCCGCCTTGGCATTTTTCACTGCCGTAGCGACATCCGCCGTCACCGTGCCCACTTTTGGGTTCGGCATAAGGCCGCGGGGGCCAAGAATCTGACCAAGCTGGCCGACCACTCGCATTGCATCCGGTGTTGCGATGACGACGTCAAAATCCATCTGACCGGCTTTCACCTGTGCGGCCAGATCATCCATGCCAACAATGTCAGCCCCGGCTTCGGTGGCTGCTTCAGCATTCGCACCCTGAGCAAATACGGCAACGCGTGACGTTTTGCCGGTCCCATTAGGAAGAACCGTCGCACCCCTGACCGCCTGATCGGACTTTCTAGGATCAACTCCCAGGATGACGGCCACATCAACCGCCTCGACAAATTTCACCGATGAAACCGATTTCAATACCTCAAAGGCTTCTTCAGCTGCATAAATCTTTCCAGGCTGAACCTTATCGCTGATGAGCTTCGCTCGTTTGGTCAACTTAGCCACTTAGATACCCTCCACATCAAGACCCATACTGCGGGCGCTTCCAGCAATCGTCCTGATCGCTGCTTCCTCATCGGCCGCAGTCAAATCAGGCTCCTTTATCTTGACGATGTCCGCCAACTGAGCGCGGGTGATCACACCCACCTTATTGGTATTGGGGTTGCTGCTTCCTTTCGCGAGACCAATGGCCTTCTTGATGAGAATGGTTGCCGGAGGCGTCTTGGTGATAAAGGTGAAGCTTTTATCGGCATACACCGTGATCACAACGGGTAACGGCAAACCCTTTTCAACATTCTGGGTCGCCGCATTGTAGGCCTTACAAAACTCCATGATGTTGACGCCACGCTGACCGAGCGCCGGACCAATGGGAGGACTGGGGTTGGCTTCACCTGCCTTTACTTGCAGCTTGATGTAGCCCGTAATTTTCTTTGCCATTTTTTTCTCCTAAGTGGGTCAAACGCCGATGAAGGCTCCCCATCACATGTTGCGGTGAATCACCGCGCGATCGTCAGGCTTTTTCAACCTGCCCGAAATCCAACTCTACCGGCGTCGAACGCCCAAAAATGAGGACCGACACCCGAAGACGACTTTTCTCGTAGTTGACTTCTTCAACCACACCATTGAAATCCTTGAAGGGACCATCATTAACCCGAACGACCTCACCCACCTCAAACAGGACCTTCGGTCTTGGCTTAGAAACGCCCTCTTCCATGCGCCCCAAAATCAAGGCCGCTTCCTTCTCTGTGATGGGCGCCGGCTTATCAGAGGTTCCCCCAATGAAACCAAGGACCCTCGGCACTTCCTTGACCAAATGCCAAGTATCCTCAGTCAGCTCCATCTGGACCAATACATAGCCCGGAAAGAACTTTCGCTCACTTTTCCGCTGTTGACCCAATCGCATTTCAACGACCTCTTCGGTCGGCACCAAAATCTGCCCGAAGAATTCATCCAGCCCGGAGCGCGTAATTCGCTCTTCGAGAGAGCGCTTGACCTGATTCTCAAAATTGGAATAGGCATGCACCACATACCAACGAAGTGACATGTGCTTAATTCCCCTGACCGGTCAAACGGCTGATACCCCAAAAAAGCCCGGCATCCAAGGTCCAGAGGATCAGCCCGACCAGAAAGACCAAGGCAACGACCACCAGGGTGGATTGCACGGTTTCCTGCCGATTTGGCCATACGACCTTTCTGACTTCGACACGGGCCTCAACCAAGAATCCAAGGAATTGGCGCCCAAGCTGGGTGGTCAACACCATCCCCATGGACAAAAAAACCGAGAGCAAAACGCCCAGCACACGATAAATGAGCGACTTGTCAGCAAAATGGTAATAGCCGACAATCCCACCGACTAGGACGGTGATTGCCAGAACCAGCTTGACGGTATCGATCCCCGATGAGGACGAATCGGCCTTAGCACTCATGGGAGTTCCTTTCACAAATTCGGATAACAAAAAAGGGCAAAGTGGCAGGCCAGGAGGGTCTCGAACCCCCAACCTGCGGTTTTGGAGACCGCTGCTCTACCAATTGAGCTACTGACCTTTTACCCTTGCTGGGAGCGGGCCTGACGGCCCGCCCACTCCTTACGCGATGACTTTCGACACCACACCGGCGCCGACAGTACGGCCGCCTTCGCGTACCGCGAAACGCAGACCTTCGTCCATTGCGATCGGCGCGATCAGCTTTACCGTGACC
>RFVA01000049.1 GCA_009922685.1 Gammaproteobacteria bacterium
GATGAGTCCGGCGTTCAGGAATGGAGTTCATTGGTCAATCCCGAAACACGCATCTCGGGGTTTACTGAGAGCCTATGCGGTATTAGCAATGAGATGGTGGCAAATGAACCAAGATTCTGTGATCTAGCCAACCTTGTCTACAAGATGCTGGAAGGACGGATCTTCGTCGCCCACAACGCCCGATTTGACTATGCCTTCCTGAAACAGTCCTTCATGCGGGAAGGGATCGATTTCAGCGCCAAAACACTTTGCACAGTCAAACTTTCTCGACGACTGTACCCAGGTTATCCCAAGCACAATCTCGATACCCTGATTGAACGCCATGGCCTGAACGTTTCAGGACGGCACCGCGCCCTAGCAGATGCCCAGCTAATTCATCAGTTCTGGGAGAAGATCCAAGCCACGATCCCACAGGAAACCATTCAGTTAGCCGTCAAAGCCTTACTAGGTCGACCGAGCACACCGATGCATATCGAGCGGACAATGATTGATGGGTTACCGGAAGCTCCGGGCGTTTATCTCTTTTACGGTGAAAACGACCTCCCCTTGTATGTCGGGAAGTCCGTCAATATCCGCCAACGTGTGATGTCCCATTTTACGGCAGATGTAACTTCTGCCAAAGAAATGAGCCTGTCACAGCAAGTACGTAGGATTGAACACATCAGGACGGGTGGCGAGATTGGGGCATTACTCCAAGAGGCGGCATTGGTTAAGAAACTTCAGCCGACCCACAACCGCCAGTTACGCCGGAATAACGAGCTGTGCTCGATCCAGATCAAAGAGGCATCCGAAGGTTTGAAGGTCCATGTTGCCTACGCCAATGAACTGAACTTTGCGACAACGTCCAATCTGTACGGTTTATTCAAGAGTAAACGCGAAGCCTTAAAGGCACTCACCGAGATCGCTGGAGAGCACAACCTTTGCAAAGCAATAATCGGGCTAGAGAAGGTGAAGGTGGGATCACCCTGCTTTGGTAGACAGTTAAAAAAGTGTCGCGGGGCGTGTATCGGCGATGAAGCCAGACTTGCTCATGACGCTCGACTACTGGCTGGGTTGAGTAAACTCAAAATCAGAACATGGCCTTTCGATGGACCCGCCTATATAAAAGAAGGCGAAGACATGCTGTTGATCGAGAACTGGGCATACCTTGGTAGCGCCAGATCAGAAGAGGACATCTGGAATCTTATGAACGGGCGTGATGCTTGTTTCAACAGGGACACCTACAAGATCCTTCTGGCGACCATAGGGCAACTTCAACCATTACGCCTAAAAGTTGTCTTTTGATTTTGAATCTGCCACATCGCAGCGGGGGCTTCTGCCCCCGTTTTTATTGACGATGAAATCGTCAGTACCCGAAGGGCAAGTTCGTTGCCGAAGCAATGTTTGTTTAAGATTTTTTTCGTTGACGCCTCCCGCGCGCGGGGCCCACCGTCCATTAGAAGGGGGGGACTCCAAGACAAGCCCACAGACGATTCCGATCAAATGACGGGTACTTTAAGACATCAAAGACCCGCAGGGACAACGTGATAACCCGGCCCTTCACCAAAAGGGAATCCATCACAACAAAGACTGAACGAGAGACCAGCCCCTCGATCACACATGACCCTCTGAAATCATCGTTTTTGGTCCCATCCAACCCGTGGGGCATCTAGAAAATCTGCGTCAAGCAAAGGGCGACCCATGGAAGCTAGGCGTATCAGACCACGTCAAGGAGCCCTCGCAGATCCTTTTTTATTAAAAAACAGACATTTAGATATCAGCATAAACCATATGAAATGCATGGTTGAAAGTCTTTGGAATGTTTAGGTAACTTTAATAGTGCTAAGAAGGAACATTCAAGCCTCGATGAGGCCCTTAGCCTCGAAAATAAAATTATCCCCGAGAGAAAAAAATCATGAGAGTTTTAACCGCCCTACTGCTCGCCCCCTTGATCATTGCACCAATAGCATGTGTCGCTTCACCTGATGCTTCAGCTGAAGTGCAAGTTGCAGCTAAATCAGTGAATCTCCAGCGCTACCCTGCGCTTAATAAACATAAGCCCCGAAAGAGCTTTACGACTTTGGCCCATAGATTGAACATAGAGTATGTGGACATGGGTGCGCCTGGGAGCTCAACGGGCGATCTGACTGTTATTGTCGGTGAGCTTCTCAATCCGAAAGATCAATCCGTAGAGGGTAGCTTCATGACGCGGGTGTGGACCCTCGCTTATGACAAGAAAACCAACAAATATACGTATGAACTCTATACGGAGGTTAGATTTAATGGCCCACTGGGAACGATGAACTATGGCCAGATTCTTAGTGATGGTCCCATTATTGCCTCAGAGCAAATCTTGACCGTAACGCAGACTCCCGCCATTTATGGTGGAAGCGGCCAATGGATGGGTATGCGTGGGGTCGTTTTAGTTGGTCATGAAATTCCTGGAAAGCCAGACTATCGCGAATTAACATTCAAATTTAAGAAACCTTTATTTTGAAGGCACTTTTTAAGATATCGAATTTATGCCAAGGTTAATGAGGGGCTTTAAGACCCCCCACATCATAAAAAACAAAACTATTCAAAATGCCCTTTTGACTACCTCATCGCACATTAAGTCGCAACCGAAGGGCCAATGAGCATGAATACAACCTAAAGAGTAATCAACATGAAGAACATCGCTATGCTGCCATCTTTGGCGCTGCTGATTTTAGGAATGAGTACGACAGCAAATGCCGGAAACTGTAAATCGACGGCGTTGCAAGGAAATTGGTATGGCTCTGGCACGATCGTAAATTCCAACATATCTTCAGAAAACTACAGCACCTATTGTAGTATTTCTTTCTCAAAGAATGGCAGCTCAGGTTCATGTACCGCACTAAGCTCAAATAGCAGCATTGATGGTTCGGTCAATCAGTTATTAGCCTCTGATCTGAAAGTGGCTAAAGATTGTTCCGTTACGGGTACATTGACTTGGAGTCGTGGTGGCATGACAGAGATTCACGGCCACATCAATAGTCGAGGCACCTCGTTTGAGGCCGCATTTAAGAACTCAACGGGCGGTGTCGGCTCACTCAGCTTCATTAATTGCTAAATACCTCGCAAATATCCAATAATCTTTGTCGAAATGAAAAAATTAGGTAAAATAATAAATGAAGTTAGCCATGTCACTATCTAAATCATTTTTTTCAATAATAACACTGTCAGTCTTGCTCCTTGCTTTTTCTTGGGGAGATATGGCAGAGGCCGTTACACTTACCTTTAAGCCAAAGATCACCAACTGGGAAGCAATTGATTTAGGTTCCCCCGGCTCCTCATTAGTGGATTTAGATGCGGGTAACGGAGTCATCCTTGATCTCAAAGGAAATGAAATTGGAATATTCGATTTTCAAAGCACTTTGACAAATAATAAATCTAATTCAGAAATCAGATGGTTAAATGTTCAATATACTTTCAACGATAGCCTTGACTCGATCATCATACAGGGCAGAGCAGAACAGCGATCTGATACCAAGTTATTTAAACAAGATATTCCACAATACTACGCAATCACTGGTGGCACAGGAAAATATTCTGGGGCAAAAGGCGTCTGTAAGGTTGTCATGGTCGCCACTAAGGACTGGGTAAACACCTGTAAGTTTCAGGCATTCAAAATCAAGTTTTAGATGATTAAGCGATGCTCGATCCCCGCATTATCTCCTTCGACGCAGATCACAATGATAATCGTGGCGATGGGGCGGCATTGGAGGCAATAAGCCGAAAAGACAACATGGTAGTGGGGGACCTGCCTTCCCTTATCGACGAATGACTAAATAGGAAACACAATGAATAAAGTACTAAGATCTATGGCGACCGTCACTGCATTGCTCTTAACATCAGCAGGTCCTGCTAATGCCGCACCTAAGCCTATCACCTTTGTCAGTCACCGACTCCATACTGAGACACTAGACCTTGGAACGCCAGGTCCCTCCATGGGCGATATTAGCGTCATGACTGGAGAAATCCTCTCCCCTAATGAAGATCAGATTATAGGATCATACGTCATAAGAAAAATAATGCTCTCAGCAGACGCGTCTCAAGGCCTTGATGAGAGAGATACCTATATCAAATATAAGCTTAAGGCAGGAACAATAGCGGTTCTTGATATTACTGAAAACAATACAGCGAGCGCTGCAATTTTTAAAACCGAGGATCGCGCCATAGTGGGTGGTACGGGAGCATACGCGGGCGCTAAGGGCGTTTTGACTGCAACTCCCATGACTGGCAGACCCGATTACTTCATAACCAAGGCCAAATTCAAGTAGCGTAAACACCCACCAAATTTTTTAGGTGTCCATCAGTCGATGATGCTCAAAAACGAAACTGACCTCGGAAATATGCATAAATCAGATAAATTGATCAAAAATTAATCTGGATCAGGGTTAGAGCATCTGTCAGGAAGCCATCGGCCCACTTTTTTGAAAGTTTGAAGGTTTGTGATGAATATGAACCAACGACTTCTCGGCGTTACTGTGGCCATTGGATCATCACCTTCCCCTTCAATCTAGACCTCTACTATGGGTCTATCGCCGGATGACTCGCGCCCTACTCTGTGACCACACCCGCATCGCCCGAATCCACTCCTCTAGCTAAGAGATCCTGATGGATTCGCCGAAATTGACTGATCGCTCGGTCGGCCCCAATCAGTCGATCATGATCCGCTTCGCCGCTATTCATGGGGCGCTGGGTCACGACCACTTGACGGTCCTGTTCGAGAATAAAACGGTTACTGAGCCCCATCAACCACTCGAAGGGCTTTCCGAGCCATCTCGGATGAATCCGATGATATGTTCTGACGTAGTAGAGCGTTCTTCGTTCGTTGATGGGCACGAAGGCGACCAGATTCTTGATGCGCGGGCTGATATTGAGGAGCCACACCCCAGGAAATATAAAGTGGAGCCCCGGATCCTTACCGGATGAGGCCTTCCGCAAGGCTTGCTGACTCTGTGATGGACGGTCCGGATCATGAAGGTTTGAGACCCAAACCCGAATAGAGTGTTCATCCGTCTCAACATAAGGGCCATCAATAAATGTTCGGCCACCCGCGCCAATTGTCGAGCGATGGACAAAGGGTAGATGAGCCACATCCAATTGATTTTCTATCGCACGGGTGTAATGGACCGGCCACTCCGCTTTGATCGACCCATAACGCCACCGAGATTCAAGGACTGGAAAAAATGGGACCTCGGGATAACACTCTCTGATAGGCCCAAGCCAAAGCCAAATGAAACCGTGAACTTCAGTTAAAGGAAAGGTCTCAAGGGCCATACCTCCTGGTATTTTTCCTGAGCGGCCATGCGCTGGAATATGAACACAGTGGCCCTCTTGATTAAATTCAAAGCCGTGGAAAGGGCACACCAGACAATCGCCCTCAATCTTTCCGCCACTCAGGGAAGCCCCAAGGTGAGGACAGCGATCGGGGTGGGCATGAACGCGGCCCGCATGATCTCGCCAGAAGACCAGTTGCTGACCCAGACGTTCGACCCCTATGGGCCTTCGCCTGACTTCCTGGCTTTCAAGGACGGGATACCAAAGATCGACGGGTAGTTTCATGACTTATTCTGATCGCCGCTGGCTCATGGAAGGCATCACTGATTATTCACATGATCGAAAAGTAGGTAGGCTATCATCAGGTTGTTGATGAAATAAGAAATGGCCCCTCAGTCCCTGAATAGATAAACCCACGGCTGAATTTTCTGGTAAATCCTATTGTCTTCCCTGACCCAGCAACTCCTGACATTCAACCACCCCAACCTCTTAGGGGTTCTTGGCTATGCAGCACTTCCCTTCGCTGCCGCATTAATCGGCTCACTGATCGCCGCCGTCAAAACTTTGGGGCCCAAAGGACGAAGTCACCTCCAGCACCTGGCTGCGGGCATCATCTTCTCTGTGGTTTCGGTCGAGATTCTCCCCGATGTGATTCATCGCCAACACCCCCTGCTGCTCACCATCGGTTTCTGTGCAGGCGTCGGGTTTATGCTGTGGCTCGAAACCTTATCAGGAGATCACTCAAAGGCCGAAACAAAGGCCCCTCGCCGGAAAAAATTGCCGCTGACCCTCTTAGCCGGCGTCTCTATTGATGTCTTCCTGGATGGGCTTCTGATTGCCATGACCTTCCACAACCTCAGTGATGCCGGCCGCCTTCTGGCCTTCGCATTGTCGGTTGAACTTCTCTCGGTTGGTCTCACCTTGACCCAAACCATCAGGAAAACGGGCCTACAATGGATAAGTATCCTCTCCCTCAATACGCTCGTCTTCTCGATGCTGCTTCTGGGCGCAACTGCTGGGATTATTGTGTTGCCATTGCTGCCAGACCCTGCGGTGGATCTCATCCTGTCTTTTGGCCTGGCCGCCCTCCTCTTTTTGGTGACCGAAGAGCTTCTCGTTGAATCCCACCGAGAGGTTGATACCCATGTTTCAACCGTTCTCTTTTTTCTGGGTTTTTTGGTCTTCCTCCTGCTCGGACAACAGCATATTGCCTGAGGAGACGCTTTGCATTCAGCATGACCTATGAAAGACTCTTTCTCTTTAGAACCATTGTCCATAGATGACCTCGATCATTCTAAGGAAGCCAACCCAATCGCTCCGATGAATCCCCTGAAATCCTACTTTCACAACCGCCCCAAACTTGATTTTCTGGTCATCGGGGCTGAAAAAGCCGGAACCACCGCGCTGTTTGCCTACCTTCGCCAGATTCCAGGCATTTACATCCCCATCAATAAGGAACTCAATTTCTTCGATCGCGACCATCGTTATGGCGAGGGAAAGGATTTTTCAGCCCTCCACCGCTGGTTTCTTTTAGCCCCAAAAGCAGCTCTTTTCGGTGAAGCAACCCCGACCTACCTCATGAACCCACACTGTTTCAGCCGTATCTATGACTATAACCCTGATATCAAAGTCGTTGCGCTTCTGAGATCACCGGTTCGTCGCGCCTACTCGGCCTGGAACTATCGCCGCGCTCGACTCCGTGATAAACGCGATTTTATGACCGCGGTCAGAGTAGAAGTAGAATCAGGGGCGGATATCAAGGTCGCCCGTGAAAATAAATACCGCTACATTGGCGCAGGCCGCTATGCCGATCAGATAAGGGCTCTAAGGGCCACTTTTCCGAAAGAAAACATCCTTTTAATCAAGTACGAGGACTTCACTCGAGACCAAGTGGCCCATGTCAAAGCCGTCACCCGCTTCATTGGTGGACCTTTTGATGTCGATGTACCTCCCATCAAAAGCGTTAACGTTTGGCCCTATCGCAGAGCCATGACCCGGGAGGAGTTTGAAACGGTGCTTGCTTATTATGAAGATGAAATCACCGATATCGAAGGGCTCACGGGCTGGGACCTGAATGACTGGCGACAGTTTGAAAAACCAAAAAAGAATGGCCCTGCCTGAAATAATAGAGCGTGCCTGGAGGGTGCAGCGTGAATCAGGGATCTACAGTTTGCCGCGCAATCGCACCCCCCTCAAAATGATATTGGCCTCGAACCGAAAAAAGTTGACGATTTATCTAGACATCGGCCTTTAAGGGGCGTACCGTGTCCACAGTTTGTCGCGGCGCAAGGTCCAATATGCGCCTCGAGGATTCGGAAACACTCTTCAGTCAATGCCTCTCCGGCACCTGCCTCTAGCTCCCGCCTCCTCCAGCCGACCCCTCTCCCGCATGCCTTAAAACAGCGTGTAACCAGAGGGTCATGCGTAGCTTAGTCACTCGCTTCAAACCATGGCCGCCCCTATCAGGACGGTTTAGTCCTTTATTTTTCGAGATTTTCTTATGAGCATGAATTTGTATGTCGGCAACCTGAGCTACTCTGTGGGTAACTCCGAACTGCAGGCCCTGTTTGCAGAGCACGGTACCGTGAAGTCAGCCAATGTCATCATGGACCGCGAGTCCGGTCGTTCTAAGGGCTTCGGCTTCGTCGAAATGGCTGACAATGATCAAGCCAAAGCAGCCATGAAGGCGCTTGACGGCAAGGATGTTGATGGCCGGAACCTGACTGTCAATGAAGCTCGCCCACGTGAAGAGCGTTCGGGCGGTGGCTTTGGTGGCGGCGGTGGCCGTCCGGGCGGTGGTTTTGGTGGCGGCCGTCGCTACTAAGGCGTCGATCACACCCAGATCTTAAAAGGCCGGGACCCCTACACTGGGGTCCCGGCCTTTTTTTTGACTCAATCCAGTGCGTTTCGAGGAATATTGCGTCTACCCTGCGCTAGAAGGGTCGCAGTGAACAGAACCCCTCAAACCTTCGGCAACCCAGCAATCGCCGTCACCGCTCGATGTCTTCATCGACAACAAATGTCGCTTCATGTCTGGCTTAAAGAGGACTCTTTGGGCTTCAGGAAAGCTTGCCATTTTCTTTCGATAAACCCCTGGCCCTGCCCCCATTTTTTCAAAAAGAGATATCACCAAGGTCTCGCCGTGATGTGGCTGAAGTTTCATTTTAAGCACGGATTAGTTACCAGGAGTTCATACCCAATGCTCCCAAGATAAGCGTCAGCATGGTTTTAAGCTCATGAATTTATGGCTTTTTGGCCTTGCTCGTCGCGGATTGGATCGGTCTTCTTGGTGGGTGTAGGTGCGACCCGCGATCATTTCGAGGGCCCCGGAGATGATTGCCTGGACTGATTGGCCTGAGAGCAGCCTTGGCATTAGTGGCTTCAGGATGCTGAACGCTGCAGCATGGTTGATTCGTTGTGCGGCAGGCAGATCTTGTTGATGGCGGGCCTCCAGGGCGACGAGCGTTTTCAGGTTGTCGCAGAGCACTTTGGCCGCAACGTCCTGCATGACGGCGAGCTGAGACAGACCGGTGACGTGTTCGAGGTTCAGGCGATGCTTCAATCTTTTGAATGTCTCCTCGACCCGCCAGCGCTGGTGGTAGAGATCGCCAAAGACGGCGGCTGGGAATTCTTCGGGGTCCATCAGACTGGTCATGAGGACACGGACGGCACCCGTTGATGCGACGTGACGGATGAGCCGAACTTGAGCCGGGCCCGATGGACCGCCATAAGCCTGTCTATCGCTTTCGCTGGGTGGCTCGATGGTGACGACTTGTTCGGCATGCCCGGAGCGGATGAATTCTTGAACGGATCTGAAGCCGCCGGTCTGTGTATCGACCCGCATGCAAAAGGGGATCTGTCGATGATGAAGCAGTCCGACGAGCCAGCGACAGGGGTAGCCTCGGTCGAGCAGCAAAAGATCACGGCTTGAAAGACGGTCCAGATGTTCGAAGAGCATCTGACGCTCACCCTCCACCTGAGCATGGAGTGAAGTGGCGAGCATCAGGTCGGTTCCTGGCAGGCAGAGACCGAAGAGGATCTGATCTCTGGAAGCGGCATCGGGGAGATGAGAGGCTCTGACGCCAAAGCGGATGGTGGAGGCATCAGCTGCAACCAGACGAAGCCCGTTCCATCGCGTGATGTACCCATCGGCTTCGGCCCGCTCAATGAGCCAGTCATTGAGCGAGGGAATGGCCGTTGAGGAGAGCTTGGCTCTTGCCTGGGCGAATGCCTGTTCGGTGACCTCACGGACGAGTTGTGCGCTTTGTTGAAGGTGTGCGAAGAATTCATCGAGTTCGGTTTGTACGCTTTTCCTCATGCCGGTGATCAACACGGCGACGAGGGAAGGCAACGGGAGTTTGCGTTGCCGTGAAAAGGCGCAAGGATGATCGGGATGACGAGCATGGTCACGGAATTCAGGAGAATGAAGATAGGTGGCGAAATCGGTAATGAGTGAAGCAAGGGACATGAGCGGAAACGAGGATTAAAAAATCCTCATTGGCCGCCGGCCTGTTCGCTCCCATCCTGTCGCAAACAGGACGGCGGCCCCACGGGCGCTGGAGCATGTCAAGAGCTTTCATCATGAATTCCACATTATTTTCAATAACTTCCTTAAGTTGGGAGCATTGAGTTCATACCCTTCAATAGGAGCAAGGACACATTGCCAAACATAATAAGGTCATGATTGAATGTCATATATTGATTCGAATCTATGAGAGTGATTCCACTCCTCTCTCGTTATGATCTCTGGGGGTCCGAGGCCTACGCTGGACAAGCCATAAAGGCCGCTGATTGGCAGGCCGGCCCCGGCAAAGCTCGATTTCGTATCGATGGCTTCGCCAAAGTCACCGGACAAAAAATTTACGCCCGGGACTTTCGAGCTCGGGATCTTCCGGGTTGGCCCCAAGAAGAACAAGTTGTCTACATCCTAAGGGCTACTTTCAGCGACCATGTCTTTGAGGGTATTGACCTCTCAGAGCTTCCTGAGGAACTCAAACCTCAAAAGATCGTCACCCAAGAAGATCTTCAGCGCGATGGAATCCATATTGCGGAGACCAATTATCCTGAGGGCATGTATCTAGTCCCCAAGGGGTCGGCTCCAGATCATTTAGGGCAACCCGTTGCCTTGCTCTTTTTCAAAGATCTGCAAACCATGAAGGCCGCCCGTTCTCAACTGATGTTCGAGCTGGACCCCATCAAAAAAGGTGCGGCCATCACCCTTCCGAAAGACTACGTCTACCAGCCTGAAACCAGCATTATTCACATCGTCAAGGAAGGGCCTGAACCTTACGAAAAGCGGGTCAAGTTTGCCCAAACCAAAGGGGGGCCGGTCCATCCTGAAGAACCTGGAAAAAGGAACGCGGAGGCGATGCTGGGCGTTGAGCTCATTGATGGAAAGCTCAAGTCAGGGAATTGGACGTTGACACAGGGAACCTATACCACTCAGCTGATTGATCCCATGTTCATGGAACCAGAATCGGGACTCGGTTGGCTGGATCAGAAGCAGAAAACCCTTCACCTTCTCATAGGGACGCAGTCCCCCCAAGATGATGCCAATACGGCAGCCGAACTCTTTAAAGACCTGGAGGGTCGTTTTAAGGTCGAAACTATCGATTTCACCTCCTGCTATCTCGGCGGGGGATTTGGTGGAAGAGATACCTCCATCTTCTGTGTCTACTTGAGCCTTGCCGCTGCCTACGCAGAGGGCCCAGTGCGGATTATCTATGACCGCTTTGAACAATTTCAGAGCGGGATTAAGCGCCACCCGGCCACAATGGACATGACTCTTGCAACCGATGACAAAGGCCAGTTTCAGGCACTCAGAACACATGCCGTACTCAATGGCGGCGGCCGCCCCAACCTCAGCAAATACGTCGCTCAGGTCGCAGGACTCAATGCCACCGGCCCTTATGACTTTCCTCTTGCCGACATTCTCTCTCAAGCGGTCCATACCCGCTCCGCGGGGGCTGGTTCCATGCGGGGATATGGGGCCTCGATGCTCGCTTTCGCTATAGAATCCTCGGTCGATGAAGCGGCTCGTTCACTCAAGATGGATGCGATTGATCTTCGCCAGCGAAACGTTCTCCACCCCGGTTGGGCGATCTCCACGGGTGCACCAAAGGCGCCACCGGGCCTTGAAGAGATGTGCAAAAAAGCACGCGGCCACCGTCTTTGGAGTCACCGCGAACAGCTCAAAAAAACCGAGTCAAAAGGTGACATCGCCTTTGGCGTGGGGTTTGCGATTACCATGAAGAACTATGGGACCGGAGCGGATGCGATCTTTAACGACGTCGCCATCGACCCTTCAGGCCAAATCACCGTGACAACCCACGCCGTTGATATGGGCAATGGTTCAGCAACGACATTGGCGCTTTCAACCGCCGCTATTCTTGGCGCCAATGCCACATCGATAAAACTGGGCGAGATCGACCTTTTTAAGCAACTGGATATGGTCGAGTCCTTTGAGCCACAGCCCGACAATCCAAGGTGGACGCCGCTTCTTTTTATGTCCTCGAAGGCGGCAACCACCTCTTCAAGGTGGGTCCACAGCGTTGAACAATCGAGCCATGTCCTCTTCGAGACAGGGCTTTTTCCAGCGGCTCAGTCACTCTGGGGGAAGAAGGGTGACATCCTAAAGATCGCCTCTGTCCACTGGCATGATGGCCACCTCATAGCTCCAGGACTTAGGCCCCTAAGCCTCAAGGAAATCGCCGCGAAGGCGCACGCGGATCAACGCATAACCGCGGTGATGAATCATGCATTTTTTAGCGCAAAGTGGGTTGAGGGAGACTACAGCATTGATGGAGTGACCCAGCGGAGGCCTCTTGATGGTCTCGCGATTCGGCGAGGCCAAGCGACTCACTATGAAATAGTCGAGCGAAAGAATCCTGCCTTAATGACGGTTGAGAGCATCTGGGAAGGCAATGGCCAAACGTTTGGGGCATCGGCCTGTCTTGTAGCGGTCACCGTCAACCGAAAAACCGGGGAGGTTAAGGTGGTGGAGGGGGTCCATTATTTAGCTCCAGGCAAAGTGCTTCAACAAGAGATGGTGGAGGGACAGATGGACGGCGCCTTCGCGATGGGGGTCGGCCATGCCCTTTTAGAGGACCTTCCGGCCTTTGAGGATGGACCAACGACGGGACACTGGAATCTTGATCGTTATCATGTGGCCCTCGCGGGTGATTCGGCGATTGGTAAAATTGAAAAGGTGATCCTCCCGCCGGAATCAACATCGGCACCCGCAAGAGGAATCGCTGAGGTTGTCCTTAATCCAGTAGCCCCCGCTATCGCCAATGCCGTCACTCACGCGATCGAGGTGCGCTTCCGGGACCTACCCATCACCGCAGAAAAGGTGCGGAATGCGCTCGACATAAAAAGGAGCTAGGCATGGAAACCATGACGCTTGAATTAACGCTCAACAATCAACTGCTGGTGAGAGACAACGTCGATCCAGACCTCAAACTCAATGATCTTCTCAGGGAAGACCTTGGGATGACCGGAACCAAGTTTGGCTGCGGCATTGCGGTTTGCAGGGCTTGTACCGTCGCGGTCCAGCGTGTCCCCGGCGGGCATTTAGAACCTGTCAGGACCTGCACTACTCCGGTTTCAGCCGTTCAGGGAAAAATCGTAACAACGGTTGAGGGACTCGCACAGGGAGGCGAACTGCACCCACTCCAAAAGGCTTTTTTGGAGCATTTCTCGTTCCAGTGCGGATATTCCGCCCCAGGATTCTTGATGGCCTCTTTTTGCTTACTCGACAAATTGAAGCGTAGCCCCATCCCCAAGGACAAGGTGGATGAAGCCATTTTGGACGCGGTCGGTCAGCATGTCTGTCGCTGTACGGGTTACGTTCGCTACTATCAGGCCATCCGTGACGTGATTCTGGCAACGCCAGGGCTTGTGACCTCATCTTAAGGGGATATCCATGCTGAAGCTTCCTAGCAGCCACTTTCTTGCCAGCGTCTTATTGATCTTATTGCCGCTTTTTGCCAACGCGGAGGATCAAGAAGACGATGTCATCCAGTACGGTCGGGACTGTGCGAAATTGATCGCAGAAGTCCCGGTCTTCAACTGCCTCAATGGAGAAATCGTTAAGGTCACCGTCGATGGTAAGGAGCCTTCTGAATATACGCCCAACATGACCTGTGATCGGCCTGCTTATCTTCCTTACCCTAAAACAGCAGATGGCGCCTGCACCCCCTATACCAGGGTTCAAACGCTTCGTGATGATAATATTCAGATGCTGGGACTGTGTCGGCGCATGTATATTCGGCCTAAGGATGACCCGCATTTCGATTCCATCGAAATCATCATGCATAACGTCACCTCCGGCAGCACCTGCTTCATGATCTCAAAAAATTTTGGTGGTAATCCAACCGGCGATGATGGTCGAAGGGTTCCACCACCCACCGAGGAAGCGCCACCAGCCGGAATGATCAGTGCTCGCGATCTATGGGCGACCCCCAAAGAAGTCGCTGACCATGGCTGTATCTACTGTCACGATAGCGATCCTTGGATGTATACGCCCTGGATCGCTCAAACCAAACAGCTGCCTCAAGATCCCTATGGGTACCACTCCGTGGATGTCGGGGGGGCTTTCAAGGCCTGGCCAAAACCCATGAGCATCAACACCCGAGGCAACACGTGTACGGGCTGTCATCGCATCGGTTCACTCAACACCTGTGGCGCTCAGAAAATACCGACCTTTGGTGATCAGCCGCCCAAGATGACCCAGTCTTTGACTTGGATGCCACCCGGAAGTCATGAGGGTGCGGAGGAATGGTCGACCATCTACAAGCAGAGTGTTGATGATTTGAGCCGATGCTGTGCCGACCACGATGCGCCGGGGTGCTTGGTATCGCCCATTGCAAAACCTCATTTCATGGCAGCCCCCCAGAAATCGGCTTCCGCTTTGAAGACCACTTTACCTTTCTCACACCCTTAAGGTGCGGGTGATGTCCAAAAGACCCCGAGCCTTTTTCGCTATTGACTCACCCACACCATCACGCTGATCACGATGCGGGAACCTACCCCACCAGGAGATAAGACGACATCCCCCGATGATTCGCATCCTCTGTCACGACGTGAATTCCTGGCCACCACGACCGGTGCTGCTGCCGGACTGATGATGAATGGGGCGGCGGAAGCAGCCAAAGGCAAGGGGTCATCAGGATCTAAGACCTACCGTGCAGCGACCACGCCTCCAGGGAGAACGCTATTGGTCAAGCATGCCACCATCATGGTCACCATGGATGATGAGCGGCGGGAAATCCAAGACGGTGGCCTTTTCATTGAAAATGGGGTCATTAAGCAGGTAGGCCCCACCAGCAGCCTACCAAGTTCTGCCGACGAAGTTCTTGACCTTCAGCATCATATTCTCTTGCCGGGCCTGATCAATACCCACCATCATCTCTATCAACATCTCACTCGGGTCGTCCCGGCGGCTCAAGATGGCAACGTGATGAATTGGCTGAAGGTCCTTTATCCCATGTGGGCGAGAATCAGACCCGAGGCCTTGTCATCGGCCATACAATGTGGCCTTGCAGAATTGGCCCTATCCGGCTGTACAACCGCTTTTGATCACCAGTACATTTTTCCAAACGGATGCAGCCTCGATGATTCTATCGAGGCTGCATCCAAGGTAGGCCTTCGGTTTCATGCATCCCGAGGCAGCATGTCCCTGGGCGCTTCAAAAGGCGGCCTCCCGCCGGATCGATGCGTTGAGGAAGAGCCCGCCATTTTGAAGGATTCGCAACGGGTCATTGAACGCTATCACGATCCGAAACCAGGATCGATGTTACAGATCGCACTGGCCCCCTGCTCACCCTTTTCAGTGACTCAGGATTTGATGATCGAATCGGCTCGCATGGCCAGACATTATGGGGTGGGACTTCACACGCACCTCGCTGAATCACTTGATGAAGAGCGCTACACCCTCGATAAATACCAGCTCCGCCCCCTTGCCCTGATGGAGAAACTGGGCTGGGTTGGAAAGGATGTCTGGTTTGCCCACTCGGTCCATATCAGTGATCAAGAAGTCGCGCTTTTCGCCAAGACCGGTTGTGGTGTGGCCCATTGCCCATGCTCCAACATGCGTCTTGCCTCTGGCATCGCCCCCATTAAAAAATTTCGGGATGCGGGCGTGCGTGTGGGCCTTGGGGTCGATGGCGCCTCCAGCAATGATGGCTCCCATCTTCTCGCGGAGGCCCGTCAGGCGATGCTGTTGGCGCGAACGCTGCTTTCCCAAAATCCTGGAGGGCCGCCCGCCGATCAACGGCAATGGATGAGTGCCCGTGATACTTTGGAGATGGCAACCCGAGGGGGGGCAGCCACCCTTGGAAGGGGCGATATTGGTTCGCTTGAAGTTGGGAAATACGCCGACTTTTTTGCTGTCGATCTCAATACGATCGGATTTTCCGGGGGCGCCAGCATCGATCCTGTTGCTGCGCTGGTCTTTGCCGCCTCCCCCAGCGCCAACTATACCGTGGTCCACGGCCGCTTCATCGTCAAACAAGGGCAATTGATGACCATCGACCTTCCAAGGATCATTGAGTCATGCAACCGAGCTGCCGCTAAAATCGTCAATGGCTAATTTATTAAAACCTCTGAAA
>RFVA01000050.1 GCA_009922685.1 Gammaproteobacteria bacterium
GGGCCGCTTAAGCGGCCCTTTTTGTTTAGGCCTCGGGTTTATTTTCAAGCCAAGTGAAGAAGGTTGTATGGGCAACGGCTAACAGCGTGGTCCCGAGGAAGATCCCGACAAACCCCCAGGCTAAGAGGCCACCGACAACCCCGACCATGATGAGTAAAAAAGGCAAAGGACTGGATAGCCCGATAAAGTAGGGTTTGATGAAATTATCCATGATATTGATGGCGATGCCCCAGATCACGGTAAAGATCGCCCACCCCTCGTGATCGAGGTGAGCAAGCCAAAGGGCGGAGGGTATCCAGATGATGCTAGTGCCAATCTGAAGGACTGCGCCGAGAAAGCATAAAAGGCCCAAAATGGGCGCCGATGAGAGCCCCGCCAAGGAGAATCCAATCCCTGAGAGGAGGGCCTGAATCAGGGCTGTCCCAATGACGCCGAGCGAGACCCCTCTAACGGTCCTCGCCGCAGTTTCTGTGGCCTTGACGGCAGAAACCCCCCCGATACGCATGGCCAGTGATTCAGCCACCGATGCAGCCTGCTCGCCATGAGAATAGAGAAAACCAGCCATCAAAACGGCCAGAACGATATTAAGCGCATTCAGCGCAAGGCTTGCACCACCTTGAAGAATCCACTTGCCTCCGGTCGCTAATATTGGCCGAATTTTTTCCGGTGACAGGGCTTGAGACCAACGCCCGGAGCGCCAGTCTGCATCGAGATCAGGTCCCACCAAGGGGATATGTTCGAGCCAAAGGGGTGGTTCGCCGCGGAGCCAATCCACTAATTGTGCGAGAAGGTTCTCCGCTAGATCGACATTCTCCGTGAGGGCATTAAGCGCAAGAAACGCCGGAACGACGAAGACCATCAACTGGATCAAGGTCATCAAGATCGCGGCCAGACTTCGTCTATCCCCGAGCCATTGGGAAAGGTTCAGGTAGTAAGGCCAGGTTGACAGAGCGAGAATGACGGCCCAAATGAAGGGGGGTATAAAGGGTGAAACGATGCGAAGGCAGGCATAGGAGAGTGCACCGACCAGGACCAGTAGGAAGGTCCGCTCAATGAGTAAGCGACCTTTGAGCAGTGATTTTACTTTCATGGGATCCCCCAATTGACAAGCTAGGCTTCCACATTCTAGAGGGGATCGATGACGAATTCCGCTGAGTTGTATGAAATCTTTGTGGATCCTTAAAGCTGGATCAGCGTTTTGAGGGCTTCCTTAGAGAGGATAGTGAATGTCTCGCTGTCAGGATCAAAAATAATATGAGCCTCACCCCGCGATATTTTAGAAAAAACCTCCTCGATTTTGGTCGGGGTTTCCGCTTCGATGAAACCATAATCGGTTCCATCTCGAGTCACAAAGTCGAGTAACATGGCTTCGAGGGTCTCTCGGGACAGCGCCTCGTGGGGGATTAGTACGGGGGGGGTGGATGCCGCCATTTAAGAGACGGTGATCAAAATTTTTCCCCGAGTGTGTCCCTTTTGACTCTCTGCGAAGGCTTCAGCAAGTCTCTCAAGGGGGTATTCGTTTTCGATATAGACTTTGAGATCGCCATCGGCCATCCCAGCCGCAAGCCACTCGAGATCAGAGCGCTTGGGTTTCACCATGACCATGCGGATCCGCCGCTTTGACGTGATCTGAAGCCTGAAGGCGCTGATCAAAAGTGGGAGCGAAGGGAGCAGCGAGAGATAACGTCCCTCAGGGGCTAAGGCGTGTTCCCAATCGCAGAAAGGTCGCTGCCCATGGGCATCCAGGATAAGATCGAACCTTCTTTCGCCGACGGTAAAGTCCGGCTGGGTGTAATCAAGGACCTCGGTTGCCCCGAGTGAGCGCATCAGATCGAGATTCTTGGTGCTTCCTATCGAAGTGACGGTGGCCCCCAGTCGACGAGCGATCTGGATGCCAAAATGGCCGACCCCTCCAGCACCCCCGATGATCAATACCCGCTCACCCGCTTTGATCTGGCCACGGTCCTTAAGGGCCTGAAGCGCCGTCATTCCGGCCAGGGGGAGGGCGGCCATCGGATGCACCGCACATTCAACAGGAATAGCCGCGGCGAAATTCTCATCAACGACCAATGATTCTGCCGCCGCACCTAAATGGCGGATGGGAAGCATGCCAAATACCTGTTGCCCTATATGAAAATGGCTGGCCTGAGGCCCCATGGCGTCGATGGTTCCAGCGAAGTCAAAACAAGGGATTTGTGGAAATTTAAGCGGCATAACCCAACGGAGTGCGCCGCTCAAGAGCTTCCAGTCGATTGGATTAATCGCGGTCGCTCGGACGTTCAGTCTGATCTCCCGTCCTTTTGGAATCGGTGGGCTAAGGTCTACGGAAACCAACTTGGAGGGGTCTCCATAGGCCTTAAACTGCATCGCTTTCATAGGGAAGGGCCTCTTATGGGGGAGCTTGATGGTCGAACCACCTTCATCATCGCTTAGACCGCCTAGATTTTGGCGTGAGAACCATCACATAACCCCCCTTTATGGCTTTGTTTACAGCCACAGAAGTACACCGTCGTTGATTCGGTTGCGGTGAATTTAACCGGAGTAATCCCAGACTCCTTGTGGCTCCCATCACAGAAGGGCTGAGAGGCACTCAGGCCACAGGCACACCAGTAATAATCCTTGGAGGCTTCTACAGCGATCGGATAGGGGGCTTTTTGAGGGCAGGCGGGCTGGCTCATCTTAGGTTCTCCTGATCAAGGGGCGATGGTGATGTAGAAAGGCTGAAAGTTTTCGCAGCCTTCCTTGCTGGTGGCCCTGACGGTGATTCTGGCCTTTCCAGCCGCTTTAATAGGCTCCTTGAGGGTCACCTCTAAGAGTGTATCCCCGGTTCGTAGCGGGGTTATTTTGGGAGCCATTTTTTGCCCATTGACCTGGAGGTCTAAGGTCTCCATTTGAGTGTTCGCAGAGGCTTCAAGGCTAAAAGAGGCCAGCTCCTGAACACTTGAATTGTCAGCCGGTTTCATTGCTGTGAAGCTTGGTTCGGTGCAGCTTGACCCGCCACCCCCACCGCCACCCCCATAGGACCAAGCGGTAGTGTTGAAGGCCAACAGGCTTAAAAACATCAGGGATTTCATCATCATGGTAAGTCTTCCTAGTGGACAGAGTAAAGATGGAGCCCTCAGGCCCAGAAATCCTTGGAGTCTCAAGATCCTGAGTCGTTCCACTCAAGAGCCTTCTGTCTATTCAGAAGGGAGGAAAGCCGATTGAGGATCACTCGGTTGAATCAGACCAAGTTCTACCAGTTGTCCCGAGAGGGTCTGCCAGCGTTCAAGATTCATCTGACCGATCGGTGTTGCAGGCATTCCGATAATGAAGGGCGTTTGGACTATAGAAGACGCTTCAAAGGTTGCTTCATCCATCGTTGGATTCAGCTGATGCATGGTCTGATTGGCTGGGGTGGGGTCCTTGAGGTAGGCGGTCCAACCCGCCTTCAGGGCGCGGATTAGTCGGCGAACCTCTTCTTTATGTTTGATCAGCACGTCGCGTTTGGTCACCAGAACCCCTGAGTAAGGATTGTATCCCGTGTCGCTGATTGGAAAGACTTGCGGTGAGGCGCCGGCTCGTCGCGCCGCGATGGGTTCTGCCGTGAGATAACATTGCTGCGCCAAGAGAGGGTCGTGGAGAAAGGGCGCAAGATTATTGGTATAAGGCACCACATGAAGATGGTGAAACCCAAAACGTTTTTCGAGGACCTTGAACGTTGGCGTTCCAGGTTCCATCGCCAGGGTCCCTCCCTTGAACACGTCCTCCAGCGCCCCGAGCCCTCGTTCAGCGTGGACCATGATGCCTTCTGGCAAGTTCTGGTAGAGCGCAAACAGAGCGACTAGGTCGGCACCCCGGTCGCGCGCAATCAAAATGTTGTCAGCGGTGGTAATCCCAAAGGTCACCTGACCCGATTCAATTAATTGGAGGGTCGGTATTCCAGGTCCGCCAGGCTTCAGCTCAACCTCGAGATGCTCTTGGTCAAACAGGCCACTATCCCGGGCGGCGTAGTAGCCCCCAAATTCGGGTTCTGGTACCCAGTTGAGCTGAATATCCGCCTTGAAAGGTGCCCCAACCCGTTGGTCATCAGAGGCGTTTTTGCAGGCACTTGAGATCAGCATGACCATCACAAGCCCGATGATCCTGAAAGACGCCCCATCCATCATGAGTCCTTAAACTCCCCGAGATGCCAGCGTCTTAGGGTGATCTGGTTAAGACCACTCACCAGCCAGAAGATAAGAAGCCCGAGGAGTGATGACATCAGGACCGCCGCAAAGACCAGATCCGTCCGTTGTTCCTTCAGGGCTATTTCAACGGCGGTTCCAATGCCACCGCCATCTTCATAGCTGTCGGCGACGAATTCGCCAACAATCGCGCCGATGACAGCCAGTCCCGATGCAACCCGAAGTCCCGTCAGGAAATGAGGAATGGCGCCGGGAATGCGGAGTTTAAAGAGGGTATGAAGGCTGCTGGCCTTGGCAATTCTAAAGAGATCCAAGAGGGCGGGATCGGTCGATAACAGTCCGTTCAGGGTATTAGCGATAATGGGAAATACGGAGACGATGAAGGACGCGGCCACCACGGCGCCTTGGCCGTAACCAAACCAGATCACCAGCATTGGGGCGATGGCAATGATAGGAACCGTCTGGAAAAAGACCGCGTAGGGGTAAAACGCACGCCGAATCAGGGGGTGACTGGCGAGGGTAATGGCTAAAAGGGCGCCTAAGAGGGCGCTCATCCCAAGCCCCAGGAGGGCTGCAACGCCGGTGTGCCAAGTCGCCTTTAACAGTTCTTCCGCATGCACCCAGAGCGCCAAAGCGACGGCGCTTGGCCGGGGTGCGAGGTAGGCGGGTAGATCCATCAGGGTAATCGAACATTCAATGAGCCCGGTGATTAAGACGAAGCTCATCAAAGGAGGCAGCCAAACAATCTGGTAAAGGGCCTTCATTCTGCCGCCCTCGCGTGAAGCTCAAAGGCCTCTGAAACGATTCTGAGATGGTCGATAAAAGGTGTCGACACGCGGGTGGCTGGGGTTCTTGGGTGAGCCAAAGGGACTTTGTAATCGAGAGTAATGTCGCCGCCGCCGGCCGATAACAGAATGACCCGATCAGCAAGGTAGACGGCCTCACTCAGAGAGTGAGTGACAAAGACCACCGTCATCGGATGATTCAACCAGAGGCTTTGAAGATGGTCGTCAAGGTGATGGCGGGTAATATCATCAAGTGCTGCAAAAGGTTCATCGAGGAGCAAAAGATCTGGGCGGGTGATGAGAGCTCGTGCAAGGGATACTCGCATTTTCATGCCGCCGGAGAGCTGCTGAGGGAATTTTCCTTGAGCCTCTTCAAGGCCGACCGTTTTCAGTAACGCTTCAGCAGCGGGCATCCGGTGATGATGGGGGACCCCTTGAAGCTCCAGCGGCAAGGCCACGTTCTCGATGACTGAACGCCACGGCAACAGACACGGATCCTGAAAGACAAAGGCCAGATCCACGTCTTCTTCAGATCGATCAAGGGTACCCTGATCCGGTTGATCGAGATCAGCAATAAGCCTTAGGAGCGTTGATTTACCGCAACCGGATGGGCCGATGATGGCGAGGAATTCGCCAGGAGCTATGTCAAGATCCAGGTGTTTGAGAACGGGTCGTCCGTCGAACTGGCGATGAATGCGACGAAGTTTAAGGCCGGCGCCCTGACGGTGTTTCATGGGTAAGGAGGAGGCGGGCGCCGATTATTTTGATGCGATTCTAAAGTGAGAGCCCGACGATGTTATAGCCGGCATCGACATAGAGAATCTCACCGGTAATGCCTGAGGCCAGATCAGAACACAAGAAGGCCCCCGCATTACCGACCTCTTCGATGGTGACATTCTTTCTCAGTGGCGCAGCCTGTTCGCCCTTTGAGAGCATTTCCCGGAAGTTAGCGATTCCGGACGCGGCGAGGGTTCGGATGGCGCCCGCGGAGACGGCGTTGACGCGGATACCCAAAGGCCCGAGGGAAGCGGCCATGTAACGTACATTGGCCTCTAGACTGGCTTTCGCTACACCCATGACGTTGTAGTTAGGCATCGCTCTTTCAGCCCCCAGATAGGTGAGGGTCAGGAGGGAGCCACCGCGTCCAGCCATCATGCCATGGCCAGCCTTGGCCAGTGCAGCAAAGCTATAAGAGCTGACATCGTGGGCAACCCTAAAATTTTCCCGGGTCACCGAGTCAAGATAACTGCCTTCCAGTGCTTCGCGGGGGGCAAATGCGACGGAATGCACGATCGTATCCAGTCCATCCCAGTGCTTGCCGAGATCTTTGAACAGTTGGTCGATTTCATCATCATTGACGACATCACAGGGCAGAACGATCTTGGCACCCAATTCACCCGCTAGCTTCTCAACGCGCTCTTTGAGCTTCTCATTTTGATACGTCAGGGCAATTTCAGCACCCTCCCGAGCCATGGCTTCAGCGATACCATAGGCAATAGAACGATTGCTGGCGACCCCGACAATCAGAGCACGTTTATTCTGCATGAAAGCCATTTTTTTGATTCTCCTGTTGGCTAGTGATGGGCTGCAGTATCGAACACGGTCCGCTGCAAGTCCAGATAAGGTTATCGCCTCTCTTTATTCTATGACCGCCTCCCTAAATATTTTGTCTGCAAGGGGCGCTGAGCTCAATCAGAGATCCTTGGGTGGTTTATCAACATAGTCGATAAACCACCTGACATTCTTTTTGAGTTTTTTCCAACCACTGACGGGAGGCTCATTGGTCAGTGGTTGAGGTGCCGTCGTTTCTGATAATGCCGGAGCCGGAGCCGGAGCCGGAGCTGGAGGCGGGGCTGGGGCTTCCGTCACGGGTGGAAGGATCTCTTGGGGGGGTTCTGGAGCGACAGCCCGAATCTCGGATGGCGGTGCGATCGGCGGTTCAGAGTGAAGGGGGGTGTGAAGAACCTCGGCCTGACGCTCTATCCTTGCTGATGGCAGCTTCGCTTCAGCCGCGACACTTGGGGGGGTAATCAATGACCGTGGAGGCGGTGTGATCGGTGCCGTCGGCGCTTTAAGAGGCGTTGACGTCAATGGCTTTGGGGCAACGCTTGGGGCCGCTGAAAGGCCTCGAGATTGGAGCGTTGCCTGGGCAGCGGCAAGGCGGGCTACCGGAATCCGGGGCGGTGAGCAAGAAACATAGTTGATACCGATTTCATGACAGAATCGAATGGACGCGGGATCTCCTCCTTGTTCGCCGCAAATACCGATCTTGAGATTGGGATTGGTTGAACGCCCAAGATCTACACTCATCTGCATGAGGACGCCGACCCCTTTCAGATCAATCGTCTCGAAGGGATTGTCATGAAGAATCCCTGTCTCGGTATAGAGGGGCAGAAATTTATTCTCAGCGTCCTCTCGAGAGAAGGAGTAGGTGGCCTGCGTCAGATCATTTGTTCCGAACGAGAAAAATTCCGCCAAATGGGCAAGATCAGCCGCTCGAGTGCAAGCCCTGACCGTTTCAATCATGCTGCCAAACTTGAAGGTTAAACTGAGTCCGTAACGCTGCTCCACGTCATCGCGTATTCGCTCGACACTGGCTCTGACACGGGTAAGTTCCTGCACCGTGATCACCTGAGGCACCATGATCTCGGGGCAAACGTTAATCCCCGCTTTCAGACAAGCAGCTTCAGCTTCAAGAATAGCGCGGATCTGCATGTCGTAGATCTCGGGATAGGTCATTCCGATACGAACCCCTCGGTGTCCAAGCATGGGATTGACTTCATGCAGATCCCGAACCTTTCTGAGCATGCCTTCCTTCTTGGCGATGATGCTGTTGACGTGCTCTTCGCTGGCTTCATGATCAGCGGGGTTATTGACATGGAGTGCCCCAAGAGCGACTGTTCGGCCTTTAACGACGAGACGGTATTCTTTAAGCGCCTCAATATCGTCGATGAGCTGCTGCTCACTCGGAAGGAATTCATGCATGGGAGGGTCTAGGAGTCGGATCGTCACCGGATGGGGGGCCACGATCTTAAATATGTCCTCGAAATCCTGACGCTGCATAGGAAGGAGCTTAGAAAGGGCGGCTTTCCGCTCCTCAAGGGTCCGTGCCATGATCATATCAACGACGACCGGGAGACGTTCGCTGGCATTGAACATGCGCTCCGTTCGGCAAAGTCCGATTCCTTTTGCCCCATAACTCACTGCGACGGCAGCCATTTCAGGGGTATCGCCATTCGCCATAACCGTAAGTCGAGCCTTTTCATCCGCCCAACTTAAGAGCGTTTTGAGCTCTTCTGAAAATTCCGGTGGCAGTGTTGCTATTGGGCCGAGGTAGACCGATCCATTGGATCCATCAATGGTAATGATGTCGCCCTCTTTGATGGTGACGTCACCGATAGAGGCCGTCCGTTGCCGCGCATCCACGATGATGCCTTCGGCGCCGGCCACACACGCCTTACCCATGCCTCTCGCGACGACGGCGGCGTGAGAAGTTTTGCCGCCACGGCTGGTGAGGATGCCGGCAGACGCAAAAAAACCATGGATATCTTCAGGTTTGGTTTCTTCCCGAATTAAGATGACAGATTCACCCGCACGACCCAGTGTCTCTGCTAAATCAGCATCAAAGACACAGCGACCACTAGCCGCTCCCGGTGAAGCAGGGAGCCCTTTGACCAGCGCTTGCTGGGCGTGCCTTGGGTCAAGCCGAGGATGCAGTAATTGTTCGAGCTGCAGGGGGTTGACGCGGAGCAATGCCTGATCCTTGTTCAATAACCCTTCAACGTACATGTCGACCGAGGTTTTCACCATGGCCGCCGCATTCATTTTGCCCTGACGGGTTTGGAGGCAGTAAAGAATGCCCTTTTCGATGGTGTATTCGAAATCCTGGACTTCGCGGTAATGGCCTTCCAGTCGATTTCTAAGGTCCACGAGCTGACTGTAAAGGTCTGGCATTTCAGTTGCCATTTCTGCAACGGCCTTTGGGGTTCTGATGCCAGCGACGACGTCCTCGCCTTGCGCATTGATCAGATACTCGCCATACATTTCATTGTCGCCGGTGCCTGGATTTCGGGTGAATCCAACGCCGGTCGCACAATCATTTCCCATGTTGCCAAAGACCATGGTGACCACGTTGACGGCCGTACCGTGAGCCATATCAGGGGTAATATTGAATTCACGCCGGTAATCGATCGCCCGTTTACCCATCCAAGAGTTGAACACGGCGCGAATCGCAATCTCAAGCTGCTGGTAGACATCTTCAGGGAAGGGTTTCCCTGTTTCCAGAAGAACGACCCCTAAGAAGCGCTCACACGTTTCCCTCAGATGTTCAGAGGTCAGCTGAAGATCACTTTCAATTCCCGCAGCCTGCTTAATAGCGTCAAGCTCTGCATCAAAGAGCGCATCATTGACTCCCAGAGCCACCTTACCGAAGAGCTGAATGAAACGGCGGTAGGTATCGTAGCCAAAGCGGAGGTTTTGGGTCCTATCG
The DNA here is from genome assembly GCA_009922685.1 of Gammaproteobacteria bacterium. GTDB lineage: Bacteria > Pseudomonadota > Gammaproteobacteria > Methylococcales > Methylococcaceae > UBA6136. The sequence goes on from RFVA01000050.1 coordinate 9,441, forward strand.
ACCAGACCCTGAAGAGTGATTTGGTTGAGGCCAAGATTGAGGATCGTATCCATCATTCCTGGCATCGAAAGCTGGGACCCGGAACGAACGGAAACCAACAAGGGGTTGTTTTGATCGCCGAAAATCTTGCCGGTCTGGGTTTCGAGGGCCACGATGTTGTGATGCACCTGGTCCATCAACTCATGGGGCAGGGCGCCCGACTCGAGATACTCCACGCAGGACTCTGTCGTGATCACAAAACCAGGCGGCACGTTGAGTCCGATTTGAGTCATTTCACAAAGGTTAGCCCCCTTGCCGCCAAGAAGGCGTTTATTTTTTCCATCTCCCTCAGCAAAGGCATAGACGTATCGCTTGTGCATGAATGACTCCTCAGCGTGATGAATATGATCCGGGGGCGGACGTCCGCCGCGGCCTATTCTAAAAATTATTCTCTCAACACTTTCTCGTTGTGCTTTAGGATCTCTTTGATTCCTCTAACACTCTGATTTAACTGGTTACAATGACTCTAATGGCATCCAATCGATGCCGTGCCGTCTGAATGCTGCTATGCATTTCGAGCGCATTGGCCTTCAGTTGATCCAGCTCTTCCTTACGGACATTGGGGTTCACTTTCCTAAGAGCAGCCAGACGTTTTAGTTCCAAGGTCATACTATCCAACATTTTTTTACCCGAAGCTTCAATGAGCCCGGGTAAAGAGGCTCTGGTCGATTTCTCCGCCAATCGAATAGCCCGCTCAATGGGTTTGCGTTGGCTTCTCAGAAGTTCACGGGCATGTTCCCGATCGAACTGGCGTGGATGGTGATCAAAGCTTTCTGGGGGAAGATGGCTAAGATCATTGCCCTCACCGTCGATGAGTGTCCGCATCATGACCGGGGGGAAGAAGCGGCCAATTTGGAGACGCTTCGGGGCGGCGCAGTCCATGATGTGGAAGCACTCGACCAATAGGGTTCCAGGATCAAGATCGGGATGACTGAGGATGCTCAAGGCGGCGTTGCCATGCTCGCCATTTAAAATAATGTCCATGGCGCCTCGAACCATCGGATGCTCGAAGCTCAGGAACAAAATATCCTCGCGGGCCAGGGCGGTGTTCCGGTCAAAGGTGACAGTGACCCCCTCATCAGGAAGCTCCGGAAATTGGAGTCGCATATGTTCGCCGGGGCGAAGAATGTGACAAAGGGCGGAGTGCTCTTCGACATTAATGCCGTAGGCATCAAAAATACGTTCAAGGTAAGGCCAAAGTTCCTGGTCTTGATCTTGGGTTTCGATGGCATCGACCAGGTAAGCCGCTTCAGATTCGCGGCAGGAGTTCAATTCAAGGAGGCGGTCACGCCCTTGATGCAAGATCTCAAGGGTCTGCTGAGAGAGATTTTTCGCGGCCTCGATCAGAGCTTCTACCTGGTCTTTCTGAGGAGCTTTCAAAAGGCTCATCAAGTCGTTTCCAAGCGCTGTGAAGACCGTCTGTGCCGCGGGGTTCTGCTGTCGAAAGGCATTAAGGCCCTCGTCATACCAACGAAAGAGCACTTCTTGGGCGCTGCCTTCAAGAAAAGCGGTATGAATCTTGATGATTTCCCGTTGCCCAATCCGATCGAGGCGTCCGATGCGTTGCTCTAGAAGGTCCGGATTGAGAGGAAGGTCAAAGAGGACCAGATGATGAGCGAACTGGAAATTACGCCCTTCACTGCCAATTTCTGAGCAAATGAGAACTTGAGTTCCATCCTCTTCATCAGCAAACCACGCAGCGGCCCGGTCTCTTGAAATAATGCTGAGGCCTTCATGAAATAGCGCGGATTGGAGACCTGATTGACGCAAAGCATCCTCAAGATCCATGACCGTCTCCTTGTGGGCGGCAATGACCAGTGCTTTCTGAGGACGAATTGATTTTAAGGTTTTGATCAGCCAATCGACCCTTAGGTTATCCCGCCACCACTCCTCTCCTTGAGACGAAGGGGTCGGCTGGGTTTCAGGATAGAGAAGGTCTTGGACATTTTCAGACGTCTGATCGACGATGCTAGGGCTCAACGGGGCAGGAAGGGCGGTGGCCTTTAATTGCCGTCCTGGGAAGCCCTTGATCGTCGATCGGGTGTTTCTGAACAGAATTCGGCCGGTGCCATGTCGGTCCAGCAAGAGTTGGATCAGCGCTTTCCGAGCTTCCGCTGTGGCCATAGGGTCACTAAGGCGGGCCATCAGGTCGTCAGCCAGGTCCTGCGCTATAAGGGTTTCAAGGCGTTGCAATAAGCCAAGATCCAAAGAGTCGTCATCAAGGAGATGCTGGATAACGTCAGCTAGACCTTCATATTCCGCTTCCTCATGAAGAAATTGGGTGTAATCATGGAAGCGACCAGGATCAAGGAGCCTTAGCCTTGCAAAATGGCTTTCCTTCCCAAGCTGTATATTCAGGGCTTGAACCTAATGGGCTCCAGCCTAAGTGATGAGCCTCATCAACGATAGAGAGATCCCAGCCGGCGGCGATGGCATCGCTTGCCCGTTTAGGATCCTCCATAAAGAACTCGATGCTGGCGAGAACCAGCTGTTCGTCCTGAAAAGGATTCTGGCTGTCCGATTCCACCATTCGTTCGGCGTCAAAGAGGCTGAACTTGAGATTAAAACGGCGTCGCATTTCCACCAACCATTGATGGAGGAGGGGATCTGGAACCACAATCAGCACCCGCTCGGCCCGTCCCGTGATCAATTGGTGGTGAAGAATCAGGCCGGCTTCAATGGTTTTGCCGAGGCCGACCTCATCGGCTAGAAGCACTCTTGGAGCCTCCCGGCTGGCGACTTCATGGGCGATGTAAAGCTGGTGAGGAATCAGGCTGGTCCTGCTCCCGAGAAATCCACGCATCTCCGACTGATCGAGTCGCGCTAGATGTTCCAGCGTTTCGTGGCGAAGATTGAAGAGTTCTGCGGAATCCAGTTGGCCAGTAAAAAGACGATCCTGGGGCTTATTGAACTCCAGGAAATGATTGAGATCCATTTCCTTCAGCTGCGCCTCAAGACCATCGTCGTCCGTCCCGATATAGGTCAGAATTCCCTGATGATCCTCTACGGCACGAACCAAGATTTTGACGCCGTCTTGACCTTCGATGCGATCGCCTTTGACGAATCGGACCCGAGCCAAGGGAGCGTTTTCCGCGGCATACATCCGCCGGTCGCTGGCGGCAACGTAAAGTATGGTGACCCGATTACCCTCTACCGCGATAACGATCCCAAGGCCCAGTTCAGGTTCAGTCTCACTAATCCAGCGTTGACCCGGGACAAATGACGGCACTGGTTAGTCTCCTTGTGGAAGTGAAATTTTCGACGGCTGATTATACCCAAGCGAGGGATTGTGCTGAACTGATGCGTCAGTCATCGTTCTTTATGGGTAATCCTCGGGCACACGACGTCAGTCTGATGATCTCGGTACGCAGAGGCGGCTGTTTCAAGTGGCGCACACTCTGCTGATTAGCATATGCCTTGCTGGCAGGTCACTCTGGACTTTGCGCCAGATGATCTCCAGATCTATCTGGTTATCACCATGAGTCACCCGATTGCACATCGTGTAAATCAGCATGCATTCAACGGCAACATGACTTTCAGATATCGATTTTCATGTGGAGCTCGATCACATCCTCTGAGGGGATTTGATAGAAGTCAGAGGCCTGAGCCGCATTTCGGAGCATCACGCCGAACAGCTTTTCGCGCCAAAGTGCCATCCCTGGGAGGTCTGTGGCGACCGGTTGCAAGCGACTGACAAAATAGGAGATATCGCTTGGATCCCCATTGAATTCAAAGAGTCGACTGGATTTCGACAAAATCTTTGGAATATCAGGAAGCTCCATGAAACCAAAGCGGGCAGCGAGGAGATGGATGCCAGGATGGGGAGATTCATGGGTATAACGGCTAGATTCCAGCTCCCGCGGGCGATCGGTGGTGACAATGCTCAGGATGATCACCGTCTCATGAAGGACCTTGTTATGCCGAAAATTCTGCAAAAGACCATTGGGGATGCCTTCTCCAGGCGCTGACAGATAGACCGCAGTGCCATGGACCCTGAGCGGGGTGGCATCGAGCGCCATTTCAAGGAACCCTTCGAGTTTACCCTTGCGCGGAAGGAGGCTTCGATTGATCAGGTCCCGTCCCTTGACCCAGGTGGTCATCACGATAAAGACCATGAGGCCGAAAAGGACCGGGACCCACCCGCCTTCCATGAATTTGAGAAGGTTTGCGCCGAGGAATCCGCAATCCACGACCAGGAATAAGAGGATTAGGGGAATGAGTCGGTGGCGGGGCCAACCCCACGCTTGGCGGGCCACAACGGTGAAAAGAATGGTGGTCATCAGCATGGTGCCGGTTACCGCGATGCCGTAGGCAGAAGCCAACGCGCTAGAACTTCTAAAGGTCAGCACTAAAAAGAAGATGGCGACCAACAACAGGGTGTTGAGGCCCGGAAGATAGATCTGGCCCCGTTCGGTTTCAGAGGTATGCTGGATGCGAACTCTTGGGATATACCCTAGCAAGAAGGCCTGTTGGGTCAGGGAGTAGGCCCCTGAGATGACCGCTTGCGAGGCGATCACGGTGGCCAGGGTTGCAAGGATCACCATTGGGATGAGAGCCCAGTCTGGAAACATCAAGAAGAAAGGATTGCTGATGGTTTCGGGGTCACTGAGGACCGTGGCGCCCTGGCCCAGATAGTTGAGGATCAGCGCGGGAAACACCAAGAAGAACCAGGCTCTTTTGATTGGCTTTTCACCAAAGTGGCCCATGTCTGCATACAGCGCTTCGGCTCCCGTCACGGACAGCACGACGGCCCCGAGGACCACAATCGACTGTATTCCATGCGCGATGATGAACTGACTCGCGTGAAGTGGGTTGATGGCCATCAAGACCATGGGGTTTTCGATGACCTTGCTCACCCCAATGCCGCCAAGGCAAAAAAACCAGATGAGCATGATGGGGCCAAATAAGCCGCCGACCAGAGCCGTTCCCTGCCGCTGCAGCATGAATAGGGCGGTCAAAACCGTCAGGGTCAGAGGTATCACATAAGGGGTCACGGCTGGGTTGACCAGCTCGATGCCTTCGACAGCGCTCAGGACCGAAATCGCCGGGGTGATGACGCCGTCGCCATAAAAAAGGGCTGCACCGATCAGGCCGGCAATGACGAGCGCTTGATGGCCCAGCGTCGATAGGCGGTCTGAGTGAAGCGCGAGCGCCAGAAGGGCCATGATGCCGCCTTCCCCCTGGTTGTCTGCCCGCATGATGCACACGACATACTTGACGCTGACGACTAGGACGATGGTCCAGAAGATGAGCGACAAGAGCCCGAGAACCACAGGCTCTGTCGGCGCCTCTTCAGCAGCGCGAAGACATTCG
>RFVA01000006.1 GCA_009922685.1 Gammaproteobacteria bacterium
CAAATCACCGGTGATTTGGCCATCCCCGAGCACCTCAGCGAAATCCCTGACGCGACGCAATAGCCGGTTGGCTATCCGGGGTGTTCCTCGGGACCTACGGGCAATCTCAAGGCCGCCCTCCTCCGCCATGTGAAGACCCAGAATTCTCGCAGAGCGCGTGACGATGAGCGCTAATTCATCCACCGTATAGAACTCCAGGCGGTGAACGATGCCAAAGCGGTCCCTTAAGGGGGAGGTTAAAAGCCCTGCCCTAGTCGTTGCCCCAACTAAGGTAAAAGGCGGTATATCGAGTTTGATTGAGCGCGCGGCGGGACCTTCCCCGATCATGATATCAATTTGGTAATCCTCCATCGCGGGATAAAGGACTTCCTCGACAACCGCACTCAAACGGTGAATTTCATCGATAAAAAGGACATCCCGCGGCTCCAGATTGGTTAGCAGGGCGGCAACATCTCCGGCTTTTTCAAGGACCGGTCCAGATGTATGGCGGATATTGACCCCCATCTCGTGGGCCACAATATTGGCCAGCGTCGTTTTTCCAAGACCTGGCGGTCCGAAAATCAGAACATGATCAAGGGCTTCTTGGCGCCCCCTCGCCGCCTGGATAAAAATGCCCATCTGCTCTCGCATGGAGCGTTGGCCGATGTAGTCTTCAAGTCGCTTAGGCCGAATGGCGCGATCAACCACATCCTCTTCACCCAGAGCTCCTGTCGTTATCAGGCGAGTGAGCGTCATAGCAAAATATTAGGCATCAGAAAAGCGCCTCCAGGCGTCAGCGGGCGGCGGACTTCAGAGCCAGCCGAATAATGTCTTCACTGGAGCGATGATCAAGATCATCCACCGTCTTAATCAAGGTCTGGGCATCCTGCGGCCTGAAGCCGAGCGCCACCAGGGCCGAGAGCGCTTCCTCCGAAGGCTGCGCTAAAACCTCCGGCCGTGAGGGCGCTCCAAGAAGCTGACCACCGCCCCACTCCGGCAAGCGATCTCGCAATTCGATGATTAAGCGCTCCGCCGTTTTCTTGCCCACTCCCGGCAGCCTCACCAGACGCTGGGTGTCCTGCTGCTCAATACAGCGGCAAAATTCTTCGGTACTGAGTCCCGACAGAATGCCAAGTGCCAATTTAGCGCCGATTCCGTTGACCTTGATCAGGGTCCTAAAAAGAGCCCGCTCGGTCTCTGTCAAGAAGCCATAAAGGCTATGGGCATCCTCCCGGACCGACAAGTGGGTCAGCAAGGTCACTTCAGCCCCAATCTCTGGCAAGCTGAAAAAGGTCGACATCGGTGCATCGACTTCGTAACCCACACCGTGAACATCCAACAATAACGAAGGCGGGTGCTTTTGAATCAAAATACCGCGCAGAAAACCGATCACCGACGCACCATCGCAGCCTGAGCCATTCGGAGGTGGGTTTGCCGATGATGGATATGACACATGGCGATCCCTAAGGCATCACTCGCATCAGCTGGAAGAACCTCTTTGATACTGAGAAGAAACCTGACCATATGCTGGACCTGCGATTTCTCGGCGCCCCCCTTTCCAACTAGGGCTTGTTTGACCTGACGGGCGGCGTACTCTCGCACCGGGAGACCTGCATTCATCGCGGCACAGATGGCCGCACCTCGGGCTTGGCCCAATTTCAGGGCAGAGTCTGCATTTTTGGACATAAACACCTGCTCAATCGCCGCTTCGGTTGGCCGGTACTCCCGGGCTACCGCATAAAGGCCATCGTAGATCTGCTTCAATCGGGTGGGAAAATCATCGCTATCGGTCCTGATCGTCCCGTAAGCCACCAATACAGGGCCCTTCAAACCATCATGAATGACACCATAACCGGTACACCTTGAGCCTGGATCAATGCCAAGAATACTAACCACGAAAGGGTTCAGCCTAACTTAGCGAGGATATCCTCGCTGATGTCGGCATTCGAATACACATTCTGGACATCATCCAGATCTTCGAGTCGTTCAAGGAGCCGAAGCATCTTGCCCGCATCGTCTTCGTTCAAGGCAATGGTGGTGCTGGCCCGCATCGTGATCTCGGCGCTCTCGGGGATCAATCCTTGAAGGGTCAAGGCATCCCGCAACGCTTCAAATCGCTCGGGATCAACGAGCACCTCGACCGAATGGTCCTCATGATTAATCACATCATCAGCACCGGCCTCAAGGGCTGCCTCCATCAGGGCATCCTCATCCACCCCGCCTTGATAACTAAGGACACCCATTTTGGAAAAGAGATAGGCGACAGAGCCATCGGTCCCGAGGTTACCGCCGGCTTTACTAAAAGCATGCCGCACTTCCCCAACTGTTCTCAATCGATTATCGGTGAGGCAATCGACCATGACCGCAATCCCACCAGAGCCATAACCTTCGTAGCGAATTTCATCAAAATGTTCACCGTCCCCGGCGCCAGTGCCTTTCTTGATTGCGCGCTCAATCGTGTCTTTCGACATATTGGCCATCAGTGCCTTATCCATCGCCGTCCTGAGGCGAGGATTATTGGCGGCATCACCCCCGCCGGTTCGCGCCGACACCGTGATTTCACGAATCAACTTGGTAAAGAGTTTGCCCCGCCTTGCATCCTGGGCTCCCTTACGGTGTTGAATATTGGCCCATTTACTGTGCCCTGCCATAACCCTCAAAGACCTCCTAATTTCCTATTCTTAACCCTTCATCCTGCTGAAAATCTTACCACTTTGACTAATGTAATTTGATTCGGGGTTGAAGTCGGCGCCGAAAGAACGAAGAAATCATCAATAACAGGACCCGCGGCACCCCAAACAGCGCTAACTGGTGCATCTTGTAGAGGGAGAGGTAGACCATTCGGGCAATGAAGCCCTCAATCATCACCGACCCCATCAGGTTGCCCATGAGATTACCGACCGTGCTGTACTTTCCAAGCGATACCAGCGAGCCATAATCAAGATAATGAAACGGCTTCTGTTTTTTTCCCTTCAGCCGATAGTGAATGTTCTTGAGCACTTGGGTGGCCATCTGATGGGCCGATTGCGCTCTTGGCGGCACGTTGCCGCCCTTTTCAGACCACTCACACGCTGCACAATCGCCGATCGCGTAGATGTCATCATCCCGCGTGGTCTCAAGGGTCGGCTTCACCACTAATTGATTGATATGATTAGTTTCAAGACCATCGATCTCGTGGAGGAAATTGGGTGCCTTAACCCCAGCGGCCCAAACCCTCGCCGCGGCTCTAATAAATTCGCCCGTCCCGGTCTTTAAACCCTCCTGGGTGACTTCGACGACTTTAACTCCCGCCCGGACCTCAATCCCGAGAGTCTCCAGCTGTTTTGTGGTGGCCTTTGAAAGACGCTCAGGTAAACCCGCGAGAATCCTCGGCGCAGCCTCAATGATGTGAATCTTGATATCAGAGGGTTTGACCCGATCAAGGCCATAGGCGTTGAGGAGCCGCGCCGCCTGATAAAGCTGGGCTGACAGTTCGATCCCGGTCGCACCACCCCCAACAATGGCGACATCCAACTCACCCGCATGGGTGGGCCCCCCTGTGGCCTGGGCCCTCAGATAGGCTTCCAGCAAACGGCTCTGGAATTGCTCAGCCTCCTCCGTAGAGTCAAGAAACATGCAATGTTCTGAAACCCCCGGAATACCAAAATCATTACAGACGCTGCCCACGGCAATCACCAGAATATCGTAGGGATAGCTTCGCGCCGGCATAATCACCTCACCCGCCGCACTCAGAAGAGGTGCGAGGAGAATCTCTTTCTTTTGGCGATCCAGCCCACTCATCCGGGCCAGGACAAAGCGGAAATAGTTTTCACTGGCCTGTGCCAGATATTCCAGTTCGTCATCGTGGGAATCGAGGGTTCCCGCCGCCACCTCATGCAGGAGCGGCTTCCAGATATGCGTGCGACTGCCATCAATCAGGGTGATCTCGGCACGCTTTTTTTTGCCCAACCGGTTCCCGAGCTGGGTTACCAACTCAAGCCCACCGGCGCCACCGCCGACAACAACAATCCTAGGGGGTGCTAGAGCTTTTGCATTTCGCATCATGGTTCCTCAAGAAGACAGCTGCTTTTAACGTCCATAAAGAAAAGTGTAGCGCCTTGAGATCCTCTTGTCCGCATACTAAAGAGCGATAGAACATCAATGAAGCCTACAATCTTTGATAGGATCGATGGCGCACCCCCTGCATAGGGTCTGGCGAATCATGACGCGACAACCATGAAACACACCCATTACCCCCCTGATGTCTCTCAACTACCCGATGGCGATCTATTAGCCCGCCTGTCGGAAGGTTACACTGCCGAGGAGCGGGCCCAGATCGCAAAAGCCCTTGAATGGGCCGAAACAGCGCGACAGCGAGATGCCCTGACCCGTCCGAGGGGGATTGATGTCGCCTTGATTGTCCAGCAGCTAAAAGTGGATGCCCCCACGGTGATGGCCGCCCTCCTGAGCGACCCCTATCTTCGCGACAGCGTGGGTTCTGAGACCCTGCTGCATCAATTTGGCCATCCGATGGCTGAACTGGTGCAAAAAGTGAACTGGTTGAATACCTTTGATGAATACCAAAAGAGCGAGAATCGGGAGCCTGATCAAGCAGAGCTCCTTCGCAGCATGCTGCTCGCGGTGGTCAATGATGTTCGTGCCGTTCTGATCAAATTGGCCTATCGTCTTCAGCGACTCCGCTTACTTAGAAACAGTCCGGAGGATCCTTTAAGGGAGACGATCGCCTTGGAGACCTTAGATCTCTTTACCCCACTCGCCAATCGTCTGGGCGTTGGTCAATTGAAATGGGAGATGGAGGATTTATCCTTTCGCTATCTTGAACCAGAGGAATATCGCCGCCTTGCCCAATCGCTCGCCTCCAATCGCGTCGCAAGAGAAGGATTTGTCCGTCAGTTTATGATCGACCTGCAGGAAAAACTGCAGGATGCCGGTATCAAAGCACGCGTCTTCGGTCGCCCGAAACATCTCTACAGTATTCACAAAAAAATCGAGCGTAAAGACGTTAGCCCCGACGAACTTTATGACCTCCACGCGGTGCGCGTGATCGTGAAGGATATTCCGACCTGCTACACCGTCCTGGGTCTTACCCATAGTGCCTGGCTTCATATCCCCGCCGAATTGGACGATTACATCGCCAACCCCAAGTCCAATGGTTATCAGTCGTTACATACGGTGGTCATCGGCCCTGAGGGAAAGCCGGTAGAGATCCAGATTCGTACCGAAGACATGCACAATTTCGCCGAATTCGGCGTCGCCGCCCACTGGCGTTACAAAGAGGGCAGCAAGCAAGATCTGGCCATGGACCGAAACGTCAACACACTCCGCCAGCTCCTCGAGGCCCCTCACGGTGAACGCGGCATCCTCGATTCCTTCCGATCTGAATTCTTTGAAGATGAGATTTTTGTTTTAACCCCCAAGGGTCAGGTCGTCAGACTGAGGAAAGGAGCGACACCGGTTGATTTTGCCTATGGAATCCATACCGAAGTCGGGCATCGCTGCCGTGGCGCTAAAGTCAATGGCCGGATTGTTCCTCTTCACCATACGCTCAAATCAGGTGAGCGCGTGGAGATCCTGACCATCAAGCAAGGCGGGCCAAGCCTTGGCTGGATTGACCCTCACAACGGTCTCGTTAAAACAGGTCATGCCCGCAATAAGATCAGAGCGTGGTTCCGCCAGCAAGACCATGAGCGTCATATGAGGGCCGGCAAACAAATCTTGGATCAGGAGCGCCAAAGGCTTGGCCTAAAAGAGATTGATCAAGAACAGCTGGCGCGTCATTTTCACTTACCACGACCCGAAGATCTTCTCCTGGCCATCGGCCGGGTCGACCTGACCCAAGGCCAATTGGCCGCGGCTTTAAGACCCTCTCAGCCGATCCAACGAGGCAGCCAGGCAGCGATCAACCCACCAAGGAGGGTGATCCATAGAGAGGGCCGCGAAGACATCCTCATTGAAGGGGTCCGTAACCTCGTCACCCATATGGCGCAGTGCTGTCATCCAGAGCCTCAAACGCCCATCATCGGCTTCCTAACCAGCCTTCGAGGCATTGCCATTCACCGGAAGGATTGCATCAATATCAGGCGGCTTCCGAACGACAAGCGGGAACGCCTGATGGAGGTTCGCTGGGTCGCCGATGTCAGCCCCCATGGAGAGGGGCCAAGGAATGAGCACACAACACCTAATCCTTGACGCCCCCAGCGACCAGGCCCTCGAGGTAGTAGCGCTGAAGCAGAAGAAATAACAACACCACGGGAAGAATCGTGAGAACCGCTCCCGCCATCATCAGTTGGGGATCTTGCACATGCTCCCCCATTAAGTTGGCTAGGGCGACGGGAAGGGTATAGCGATCCTCCTGGGTCAGGATAATCAGGGGCCACATAAAGTCATTCCAGCTCCCCATAAAGGTAAAGACCGCCAGCGACACCAGGACGGGCTTCGACAGAGGAAGGATCAGTGACCGATAAATCCTAAATTCTCCCGCGCCATCAATGCGTGCGGCATCTAAAAGACTGTCAGGAACCGATTTCAAATACTGTCGGATCAGAAAAATCCCAAAAACACTCGACATCCCGGGAATGATGATACCGGCATAGGTGTTGATGAGCCCCAGCTGCTTGATCATCAGAAACAGAGGCAGCATAGCGGCTTGTGAAGGAATCACCATCATGGCTAAGAGAAGCCTAAAAAGGCCATCCCGACCCCGAAAATGAAGTTTTGCAAACGCATAGCCCGCCATGGAGTTGATAAAGAGCGAGGACATCGTCACGCCCGCTGCAATAAGGGTGCTGTTCAACAAATACCGCCCCATCGCCAATTCATCAAAGAGTACCTGATAGTGTTTTAGGGTCGGATGGACCGGCGTCAATGGCGGCGGAAAAAGAGCCATATCTTCTACCGTCATCAAGGATACTGAGACCATCCAAAAAAAGGGGAACAAGGTGAAAAGGGCAGCCATCAACAAGATGACGTGGGCCAGAAGACGACCACCGTTGAGCGGCTTCATAACAGCCGTCTCACGCACATCTGGATTAATGTCCCTGAGAGGATAATGAGAAAAAGAACAAAGGAAATCGCGGCGGCATAGCCCAGATTCCACCAGCGAAAACCCTCCTCGAACATCAAGAGCGCAATACTCAACGTCCTCCCTGAAGGGCCACCCTGCGTCATCACATAGGGTTCCGCGAACAACTGGAAATAGCCGATAAGGGTGACGATGACGACGAACACGAAGGTCGGCGCCAACAGGGGGAGCGTAATCGATCGGAACTGATCGAAGGCGCCTGCACCATCAACCTCCGCCGCCTCGTAGAGACGGCGCGGAATACTCTTGAGGCCTGCAATAAAGATCACCATATTGAATCCAAAGTTTTTCCAGACCGCCATGATGATGAGCGAGGGCATGGCCCAATCAGGGTCACCCAGCCAATCCATCGGCTCGATGCCAAGAAGCGACAACACATAATTCAAAAGGCCTGACCTTGGGTGATAAAGGTAACGCCACACAACCGCGACTGCGACCAGGGTCGTGACCACCGGAAGGAAAAAGACGGTCCTGAAAAACCCCTGCCCACAAACCATTCGCTGATTGATGAGGAGAGCAAAAAAAAGGGATGCTAAGATCGACAGCGGCGCCCCTAGCGCCACAAAATAGAAGGTATTCGTCAGCGCACGAAAAAAAAGAGGATCGGTAAAAAGATGTCGGTAATTTTCAAAACCGATCAGCCGAAGATGATCCCATCGCGCCAAAGCATAAAGATCAAAATCGGTGAAGCTGAGGAGAAGCGATGCAACAATGGGTAGGACAAAGAAAACACCCATCAATAACATCGCTGGAAGCACCAGCCAGAAAGCAGCGGAAGGTCTTCTCATCCGCATCATGGCGCCCTGCCTTGATCACAGGCACCTGACAACAGCCAACGGCGCTTTGAAAGCAGCCGGTCAACATCTCGGTCTAATCCTAAAAGGGCCTCCTCCTCGGTCATCTCATGTCGAGCCGAACGCTCGGCATAAAGAACGATCTTGCTCGCAATCTGTTCCCATTCTGGCACCTTAGGCGTCGCGATCACCCGATCAAGCTGCCTTCTGAAGGCTTTAAGAGGAGGAGATGCCAATAGGAGAGGGTCTGACCAAACCGACCTTTTAGGTGGCAGGTCGCCCGTCGCATGGTAGAGCGTTAAAAGGCTTTGAGGGCGGGCCATAAACTCAACCAAGGCCAAAGCCTTCTCCTTATGCCGGGATGAGGCGCTCACCGCAAGACTCGAGCCCCCAGCCAGAGAAGCTCCAGGACCGGTTGGACCTGGCATAACCGCCGTCGCCCAGACACCCTCCAATGAGGGCGGAAGGCGGCGATGAAACTCACCAATGTTCCAGGGTCCGGTCACATAAAAAGCGATACGCCCGTCAGCAAAATCCTGATAGAGACTCGTCATCTGCGCATCGCCCATCAGCGCCGAGAAGCCCTTCTCATAAAGTTCGATATAGAAATGAAAGGCCGCCCGAAAGGAGGCCGCCTGAAAGCGGCCGAAGCAGCCTTCAGCATCCAGTAAGCTTGCCCCGGACTGCATCCCCAAAATCACCGGGAGCTGCCACTCACTGAGGGGAGCGATCAGCGCTTTGAACTGGCCAGAGGTTCGATCTCTAAGGCTCTCCATCATCAAAAGCCATTCACTCCAGCTCGTCGGAGGCGCTTCAAATCCAGCGGCCAACAGGAGGTCCCGCCGATAGAATAATAGCCGGGTATCGATATACCAGGGCATCGCCATCAAGCGCCCATGGACGGTACTGCTATCCAGAATGCCGCTAAAAAAGTCCTCTTTTTCTCTCGCAGAGAGCATTAAGGGCTCTACAGCACCCAAGGCGTCAAATTCCGGCACCCAGGTGTTGCCGAGCTGGAAAACGTCTGGCATGGCATCACCGGCATAGGCGGTCAGGAGCTTTTCATGAGCCGCACTCCAAGGTATTTGCTGAACAACCACCCTGACATCGGGGGTTTCCTGCTGAAAAGCTTCCACCAACAGGCGAACCGCCTCCCCCTCTCCCCCGAGAACCCAAAAAGAGAGTGGGGTATCCTGAGGCTCAGAAGAGCAGCCTAAAAACCCCAAAACCCCAACCAAGAAAGCAACGAGGGACCCTCGCCAAAGCTTCAGCATGAGGTTTGTCAGACGTTGGGCCATACTCTATGCTTCACCGGATAGATGCATGATGATGTCAATGAAAACAATCTCTCCGAGATCAAGGGGCTTGAGAGCCCATTCCGCTGGGATCCTCCTAGTCGTCATGATGATACCCATCGGGGCGCAATCCGGCGACCTCGAACCTTTTTCACTGCCTCATCTTAAAGAAGCTCCTCTGATTCAACCCGATGCTGAAATCGAGGGCTGGAGCCTCAAAGAAGCGCCCACGAACAGCTCTGGAATAAAAACGATCCCGCCACGTCTTGCTGATCAAGGTCGCGGTAAAGCCTTAGAAGTCGACCTCGCGCCGAAGGCGGCGACACCAGGCCATACCCCCTTCGAGCTTGAAAAAAATCTTCAGGGCCTCGACGGCCAACCTTTTGATCATCTCCTATTTTGGATCAAAAGTGACCAACCACGAGGCCAGACCGCCGATCTTGAGATCACTATTGAACGATCTGAGGGGGACCAGCCCAACCACCTGGAGCGGGGAGTCTTCAGTTTTGGGGGGATTGGTTCTGAGTGGACAAACCTCATCATCCCCCTTAACTATTTTAGGAATATTGAGCATTGGGATCATCTCCAAAAACTGACATTTCACCCAGCACCAGGCGATCAACGCCCTCTCGGGGGGTTCTACCAGCTGGCTGATCTAACCCTCGTCAAAACCGGCCATCAAGGCCAAATCACCGGCGATCAGGTGGTTGCCGAACAGAAACTGCTGTGGGTGAACCAACGAGGCGGAGAAGCCGCTGCGAGGACAAGCCTTCGACAGCGACTCGCCGGCTGGCCGTCGACCCTCTTGGTCGAGGGGCAAAGCCTTCCTGAGAACGACCGGGCCTTTCTTGAGCGCCTGGCGCTAGATACCTGGCATGGCATCGATGCCTTGACCGACAAAGCACATGGGCTGCCGCTCGATCGCATTGAGTTTAGGGGGCCAACGGTCGCTACCGACACCACCCATGTTGGCGATTACACCAATATCACCAACATCGGGATGCACGGCCTCGCGGTCACGGCCGCTTTCGATCTCGGCCTCATCACTCGAAAGGAGGCCATCGAGCGACTGTCCATCACCCTCGACACGCTCGAGCATCTCGAGAGCTACCGCGGTTTTTTCTACAACTACTACAACACCACCACGCTCGAGAGAACCAGTAGCCAGTCGACTGATCGATCAGGGCGATTATCACTTTTTCTTCGACGAGAGCCATCAACTGATGTCCCATGGGCATTACGTTCATTTGGGACAACGATCGACCTATCACTATGGGATGTTCTATGCCGAAGCCCGCCTTGGAAGTCTCATTGCCATCGGCAGACACCAAGTGCCTCAGGAGCACTGGTTTAAAATGGCGCGGACATTACCTACCGAGATGACCTGGCAGAGCGGTATTCCTATCGACCGTAAGCAAGAAAAGAGAGAGGGCTTCGAATGGACCTCCGGGCACTACCACTGGCATGGACGTAATGTCGTACCCTCGTGGGGGGGCAGTCTTTTTGAAGCCCTGATGCCACTTCTTGTGTTGGATGAACTTCAGCATGCCCCCAAGAATTTGGGTCAAAATGACCGGGTGCATACCGCGCTTCACCGCATCCATGCCCTTGAAGACCTTCACTATCCAGTCTGGGGCATGTCGCCAAGCTCGACTCCCGGCAGCCACGCCTACGCTGAATATGGCGTTCGCCCTCTCGGCGTGGCCGGCTATCCAGCGGGTGTTGTGACCCCACATGCCGCCGCACTAGCGATCATGACAGAACCTGAGGAAGCTATCAGAAATCTCCGAACATTGGCCAAAGATTTCAAGGCTTACGGCGATTTTGGTTTCTACGATGCGGTCGACCCGATATCCAAGGAGGTCGCGACCGACTATCTCTGCCTCAATCAGGCGATGATTCTAGTCGCTTTGACCAACCATCTCAGGAACCATGCGATCCAGCGCCATTTTGAAGCCGACCCCATTACCCAGGCAGTCCTGCCTCTCCTGAAGATCGAGACCTTCAAAGAATAACCCTTCGCCTTTTTTATGCCGAACCTCCATCCATCCACCGCGCACCTGTCCTCTCGAGAGACCTTCTCGAGAGGGTGCCATCATCCAAAGGAAACCTGAGCCTTGGCTACGGTTCGACTGCATCACGTTGGCAAAACTTACCCGAATGGGCAGATTGCCCTCAAGGATATTGATCTTTCCATCCCTGATGGCGAACTCATGGTGGTTGTCGGTCCATCAGGTTGTGGCAAATCGACGCTCCTAAGGGTGCTCGCAGGACTTGAAACCATCACCCATGGGGAGCTCTGGATTGATGACAAGAGGGCCAATGACCTCTCCCCACAACAAAGAAACATCGCCATGGTGTTTCAGGACTATGCTCTTTATCCCACCATGAGCGTCCGGGAGAATCTTTCGTTTCCCCTCAAAATGCGCAAGCTTTCATCTGCTGAGATTCGCCACAAGGTCACCTGGGCCGCTGATCTTTTAGATCTTGGCGAGGTCCTCGAGCGACTGCCGAGACAACTTTCTGGGGGCCAGCGCCAGCGCGTCGCCATGGGGAGGGCCTTAGTCAGGGAGCCTTCGGTCTTCCTTTTGGATGAGCCTTTATCAAACCTTGACACCAAACTCAGGGCTCAGGTGCGGACTGAAATTGGTGATCTCCAGAAGCGAACCGGGACCACGATGATCTACGTGACCCATGATCAGATCGAAGCGATGACTCTGGGCCATCGGATTACCATTCTCGACCAAGGCGTGATCCAGCAAATAGCAACGCCTGAAGCCCTTTACGAACATCCTGCCTCCTCTTGGGTGGCCGGTTTTATCGGAACGCCGCCGATGAATCTCGCAGAGGCCCTGATGACCGTGTCCCCTTCGCATGTTGAGATCATCATCGGCCAGGAAACCGTTGCGACCCTCTCGAAAGAAAACCCGCCGGTTTTTGTAAAGACCGCACTAGAAAACGGCCACAGCGTCCTCATGGGAATCAGACCTGAAGCCTTGCTGATCGCCACCGACCATGAGCCGGGCTTTATGGCCACTGTCACCACGATTGAGTATCTCGGCCACGAAACGTTGGTTCATCTCCGACCATTAGGCGCGCCCGCATCAATGAATTGGATCATAAGAGCCCATGGTCAAAGCACCCTTAAAGTGGGCAGCCAGATCCGATTGGAGAGGCTCAAGGAGGAAAGCCTCCACTTCTTTCGCTTTTAAACCTCTTGAAAGTCGCTGTCGGGATTGGCAACCCCGTGTGGGACATGACCCGTCGCCACGTGTTGGCTGGCCGAATCACAATGGCCCTGCTGGTCATCAAAAAAGATATCGGCGCCAAAAGCCCGAAGGAAAGGTCCCTTTTCAAGGCCGCCAAGGAAAATAGCTTCATCAATACGAATTCCCCAGGCCCTCAAGGTTCTCACCACCCGTTCATGAGCGGGAGCTGCCCTCGCCGTGACCAGCGCAGTCCGAATGGGCGACTCATCAGCACCAAAGAGGGTCTGCAGATGATGAAGGGTCGCCAAGAAGGCCTTAAAAGGCCCACCCAGAAGAGGGTTTCTTGCTTCAAGCATTTCATACTCCGTAAAAGCCTCAAGGCCCTGCTCACGATAGATTCGCTCCGAGGCATCTGAAAATAGGACCGCATCACCATCGAAAGCAATGCGAAGCTGCGGTGATCCTTGAACCGCCTTTTTGGAGGATAGGATGTTAGCGGCGGCATGCCCCGCCGACAGGGCCTTCCTGACATCCTCAGCGTTGGTTGAGAGGAAAAGGTCCGCGCTAAACGCTGAAATGTAACTGAATGGGGATTCCCCACTGGTAAAGGCGGCACGACTGATGGCCAGGCCGTGCTGGCGGATGGAGTTGAACACCCGCAACCCGGTATCGGCACTATTCCTCGACAATAAAATCACTTCCACCATCGGCTGTCCGAGAAGATCATTAATGGCGAGGAGCTTGCTGACGAGATCATAAGCCACCCCAGGCTTTAAGAGCTCCTCCTCGTGTTCAATTTGATACTGACAGAAGGCCTCTTTCCCTCCTTCCTCAAAAATTCGATGAGAGGCATCGAGGTCAAACAAGGCTCGCGATGAGATAGCGATCACCAATTTCTTGCCAAGACGTTCGTTTGTCATAAGGATGATGTCAGACGGGGAGGTTTAATGGGCGCTTCCAAGGGGCCCTCATTCCATTGATATGGGCCTTAATAAGCAATAATTAAAGCCAAGGCGATAAAACCCGCGAACCAAAATGCGTCTTGGATGTCATACCCTTTGGGTGGGTACTGCATGGTACGCGGCGCAACGGTTTATCCGTTGATGTTTCCACTTACAGAGCTTCGAACCCCACGTATCGTAATCAAAAAACTAGAAAAGGCACGACGATGAAAGAGTTCTTCAACAAAATAGTCCGGAGCAAGTTCTCCATTCTTTATCTCATCCTCTTTATCGGCGGCCTTTACATGCTGCAAGAAAAAGCCATCATGCCGATGGTCCTCAAGGTCGTTAACTCAGAGGCCTTCTTCGAGAAGCCGGTCGATGAAAACGAACCGCTAGGCAAAATGGACGGTCACACCGAGAGAACCGATTTTGCCCTTGCCAGCTGTCGTGATGCGGTTAAGAAATCGGGTGATCTGGATAAAAACGCCACCTTCGTCGATGATAACTATGAAACCTGGGCGCTGGGCAATCGTCAGTACCTGATTCGTTCATCCGTTCGCGTCACCTCTAAGGACAAGGGACCAGAGGATAAGCTCTATGCCTGCACGGTGCGGATGGTGGGAGACGATCAGAGTAAGCTTGAGAACTGGAATATTCTCGGCGTCGATTTCAACCCCGAAGCGAATTAACCTGGCGGCCATCCAAGCGGGCGTCCACCAAGGACATGGATATGGAGGTGATAAACCTCCTGCCCGCCATCTTTACCGCAGTTGACCACGGTACGATAGCCGTCCAATTGAAGGCCTTCTAATTGGGCGACCGCCCTGGCGGCCATCAGTAAGGCACCCGCCAACTCGGGTGGGTGGCTTGAGAGGTCATCAAGCGTTGCCACGTGCTCCTTCGGGATGACCAGAACATGGGTAGGCGCTTGCGGACGAATATCTCGAAAGGCGAGGACCCATTCGTTTTCATAGACGACCTCCGGCTGAATATCGCCGGCCACCATCGAACAAAAAAGACAAGGTGTGGATGCAGCCATTAGGCACTCCTCCGAATCCGTGAGAGATTACACACTTTTGCGACCATGAAAGGCGTGCGAGAGGGTGGCCCCATCAACGTACTCCAGCTCCCCCCCCAGCGGCATGCCATAGGCCAGCTTCGAGATCGTGATCTCATGCTCACGAGCCATTTCATAAATGTAATGAGCGGTCGCTTCCCCTTCAACCGTGGTATTGGTTGCAAGGATAATTTCCTGAATCTCCCCAGACCTTAAGCGATTTTCCAAGAGATCTAAGCGCAACTCCATGGGTCCTATCCCATCGAGCGGAGATAGGCGGCCATTCAAAACAAAAAAAACGCCCTTGAAGCCCGTCGCTTCGTTGATCGCTTCAGCCTCAGCGGGTGTCTCGACGACACAAAGAAGCGACTTTTCTCGCCGCGGGTTGGCGCAAATCGCACACCGCTCAGCCTCCGTGAGCGTCCGACATTCGAGGCAGTGGCCCACTTTATCGAGCGCCTCAAGAACCGCCAGGGCTAACTGCCGCGCACCTTCCCGATCCCGCTGCAGCAAATAAAAGGTCATCCTTTGGGCCGATTTAGGTCCTACCCCGGGCAAACACCGAAGCGCACGGGTCATTCTCGCCAAAAGACCTTGAGGTTCCAAGGAAATCGCCCTCGCCTAAAAAGGTAACTTGAATCCAGCCGGCAGCTCGAGACCACCGGTCAAGCCAGCCATCTTTTCTTGCTTCAGTAGACTGACCTTATGGATCCCATCATTAAACGCGGCAGCCACGAGATCCTCCAGCATATCCCGGTCCTCCTTCAAGAGGCTGTCATCAATGGACAGCTTTTGAACGAGACGTTTTCCATTCATGGTGACCTTGACCAATCCGCCACCTGATTCGCCATGGACTTCTGCTGTGGCAATTTCATCTTGAACCTGTTTCAGATTCTCCTGCATCTTCTGCGCCTGTTGCATAAGGCCGGCCAGGGGGTTCTTCATCAATGCAATCTCCTTGTAGTCTTTAGGGGTCGATCGGTTTGACACTTCCTGGCACCAGTCGGGCACCAAAAGTGGCTTTTAATGCTTGAATCGTCGCATCCTGCTCGATAGCTGTCTCAGCATCCACTTGTCTCTCATCGCTTTCCCGCCGGAGCTGCTCCGCGGGTGTTTCACTCAAAGGATCCTCCAATCGGACCGTCAGCTTGAGCGTTCTCCCAAGATGGGCGCACAAGGAGGCCTCGAGGGCCGCAACCGATCGGGGGCTTTGCAGTTGGCGATGCTTGGGATCAAGCCGAAGCACACAACTCTGATCATCGAGCTGAACCAGAACGGCATTGCTGGCGAGTTCTCGCGATAGGGCCGAAAGACCGAGGGCTTCTATCAGCCGGGGCCAATCTTGAGGCTTTGGATGGTGAAGCACACTATCGGACGAATCACCCGTCAAGATCGGGGGGGGCGACAACTCACTCTCCTTGAACGCCGTGTTGGAAGGCTCCGTGGATTCTCGATTTGGCTGAGGGGTTGGCTTTTGAGGCTTCGGGGCTAACGTCTCCTGAACCGGGCGCCTTTGCGCCTCAACCGGCCTAAAAGCCAGCATCCGGAGCAGGATCATTTCAAACCCGATCCTTGGATCGGGCGCCATCGCAAGATCCCGATGACCCACCAGGGCAATCTGATACAGAAGCTGGAGATCCTCGGCGGCCGTCATCTTCGCTATCGCCAAAAGGCGTTCAGCATCCTCGTCATGACGAACCGTTTCGGGAACCCATTGGGCAAGACTCACATGATGCAAGATCAACAACAGGTCCTGAAGAACATCCTGATAAATAGGCGCATGCTGATCCATCTCATCGACGTGCCTCAGGACCTCTTTGAGATCGCCCCTAAGGACGGCGTCGAGAACATCAAGGACCGGCTGCCGCGCGACGGTCCCCAGCATGGCAGCCACCGTTGCTTCACTCAAGGTACCGCCACCATGCGCAATCCCTTGATCCAGAAGACTGAGACCATCCCTTAGTGATCCATGCGCCGAACGCGCCAACGATCTGACTGCGCCCGCCTCATAGGCAATCGACTCGTGTTCAAGAACATATTCAAGATGCCCCCGAATTTGCTGCGGGGTCAGCTGCTTAAGGTTGAACTGAAGGCATCGCGATAGAACGGTGACGGGAATTTTCTGAGGGTCTGTGGTCGCGAGCAGAAACTTCACATGCGCTGGCGGCTCCTCCAGGGTTTTCAGGAGGGCGTTAAAGCTGTGCGCTGACAGCATATGAACTTCATCGATCAGGTAGATCTTATAACGACCCCGGGTTGGCGCATAAAGGACATTATCGAGAAGATCCCGGGTATCCTCGACCTTGGTTCTGGAGGCCGCATCCACCTCGACAAGATCAACAAAGCGCCCTTCATCAAGCTCCCGACAACTGAGACAAGACCCACAAGGCTCCGCCCCAAGGATCGCCTCACAGTTGACCGCCTTGGCAAGAATACGGGCGATCGTGGTCTTACCAACCCCCCGGGTCCCCGTAAAAAGATAGGCATGATGAAGGCGATCGAATTCAAGGGCGTGCGTCAGCGCCCGAACCACGTGATCCTGGCCGACGATTTCGCCAAATTGGCGAGGACGCCATTTCCGGGCAAGTGCCTGATAAGCCATGTGGCGAGAAAAAGAATATGAAAAACGGTGCGTGGTGGCTGAATCCTTCAGAAGCTTAGGATACTGCCATGTCCGTCTAGACGCCACCACCCCAAAGAGAGAGGGTGGCAGACCAAACCAGCCACACCCCGGCACACGAAAGTGCCGCTACCGTTGCTCCCTTCCGGGCCTGGCGGAGTTCACGGCGTTTCATTGCGAGGGGACCAATCGGCCTGCCATAGAACGCTTGAAAGAGCGCGGCATTCCACCGAGCCTTAATCCAACCATTATGAGGCAACCGCCCCCCCACTTCAACCTAAGAAAGTGTCTTTGAGCTCGGATCAGCGGCCGTATCCCCCAGCAATTCGATCAGATGCTCCAAGTATTCGATCCGAAGCTCCGGTGTTTCGAGGGGGCAGGTAAAACGCAAACGCTCTGGACCATCAAGCTTGTAAATGGAGGGCTGTGTCTGGATGAGGGTAATGATCTTAAGGGGATCCACGTTGGGCTTGGGATGGAACACTAATCGGCCACCGGTTGCCCCAGCCTCCATTTTTCGGATACCCAGTCGCTCTGCGGAAATCTTGAGGCCCGTTATTGCAAAGAGGATCTTAGTGGCCGGGGGCAACAAGCCGAAGCGGTCAATCATCTCCACCTGGAGCGCTCGGAGATCCTCCTCCGTCTGGGCATTGGCCACCCGCTTGTACAAAACCAGTCGGGTATGGACATCCGGCAGATAATCCTCTGGGATCAGCGCCGAACTCCGAACATCAATTTCAGGCCCCACCTCATGCGGCATCAGATCGATTTCAGGCTTTTGGCCCGACTGAAGCGCTTTCACCGCGCGATCCAGAAGATCGGTATAAAGACTCAGGCCGATTTCCTGAATCTGACCACTTTGCTCGTCACCCAACAACTCACCGGCACCCCGGATTTCGAGGTCATGTGAAGACAACATAAAGCCCGCACCTAATGCGCCAGAAGCCTCGATGGCCTCTAGACGTTTGCTGGCATCTGAGGTCATCAGGCTTTTAGGCGGAACGATTAAATATGCATAGGCCCTGTGATGCGAGCGCCCGACTCGACCGCGAATCTGATGCAACTGAGAAAGCCCTAAAAGATCGGCCCGATTAATAATGATCGTGTTGGCGGTTGGAACATCAATGCCACTTTCGATGATCGTGGTGCATAAAAGAAGATTGAATCGCTGGTGGTAGAAATCCAGCATGATCTGCTCAAGATCCCGCTCAGCCATTTGTCCGTGCGCGATCCTAACCCTCGCATTCGGCACCAACTGCTGAATCTCACGCGCCATCTTCTCCATGGTCTCGATCTTGTTATGGAGAAAATAGACCTGCCCTCCTCGCTTAATCTCGCGAAGAATCGCCTCCTCCACCAAGGCCCCATCCCATTCACTCACAAACGTCTTGATGGCATGGCGGTTCGGTGGAGGCGTCGCAATAATCGAGATATCACGAAGTCCTGACATCGCCAAATTCAGTGTTCTTGGGATAGGCGTGGCGGTCAAAGTCAAAAAGTCCAATTCACTTCGAAGCTTCTTAAAATGCTCCTTTTGAGTCACGCCAAATCGCTGCTCCTCATCGACGATCACCAGCCCCAAGTGCTTGAAGCTGACATCTTTCTGAAGAATCTTGTGGGTTCCAATTAAGACATCGACCTGCCCCTCAGCAACCGCCCTCAGCACCCGATCCTGATCCTTCTTAGCAACAAACCGGGACAGCGTCTCTACCCGAATGGGCCAATCCGCGTAGCGATCACGAAAATTCTGGAAATGCTGCTGAGCTAAAAGCGTGGTCGGCACCAAAACCGCCACCTGGCGACCATTTTGAACAGCCACGAACGCAGCCCGCATCGCGACTTCCGTCTTGCCAAAACCGACGTCACCACAGATGACCCGATCCATCGGTTTTGGGGAAGCCATATCACGGATCACATCGAGAATCGCCGTTTCCTGATCAGGCGTCTCCTCAAACGGAAAGCTCGCTGCAAATTGACGGTAATCAAGGGTATCCGCATCATGCTGATGTCCGACCCGCGCAGCGCGCTTGGCGTAGATATCGAGTAATTCAGCAGCGACATCCCTGACCCGCTCCAATGCTTTCCGGCGAGCCTTTTGCCATTGCTCACCGCCCAGTCGATGGAGTGGCGCTGATTCAGGACTAGCGCCACTGTAACGCCCGATCAACTGCAATGAGGAGACCGGAACGTAGAGGATGTCGTCGTTGGCATATTCAAGCGTTAGAAACTCGGCCTCGACACCACTCTTCCAGATTCTTTAAAATCTGATCAAGCCTTTGCCCTGTCTGCGAGCGTCGACGGCGCCGACGCTGCTGGACGCGCTCTCCCGAGAGCTGCGTTTCAGTGATAATGGCCCACTCAGGATCTAACAGCCAAAGCCCATGATCCATTGGAGCAATCACCAGACACACGGGATCTAAGACCTCCAGAAACTGGGCCCATCGCTCGATCACCCGCGGCCTGATGTGGTGCTGAGCCAACATCTCAAGCATGGCCTCACGATGACCTGCCGTCTCAGCAACAAACAACACCCGACCCTTAAAGCCCCTCAGGAAGGCAAGTAACGGCTCCTCCACCTCGGCACTTTGACGGCGCCCCAGCGAGAGATCGGGTAAATCCTTCAGGGCGTAACGAATAGGTGGGACGATGTCAGGATCTCGCGTCGAATCGATGTGTATCAAGGGGTATCTCGAAACCCGCGACATGAGCTCGTCCGGCTCTAAAAACAAACGCTTAGGGGCCAGAGGGGGGCGATCTATAAACTGGTTACGCTGACTAAATCGGCTGAGGGTATCCTCGGTAAAACGATCCGCTGCCGCATGGATATCGCCATGAAATACCATGCGGGTTGCCTGAGGAAGATAGTCAAAAAGGGTCTCCGTTGCCTCAACGAACAGCGGCAAATAATAGTCGATTCCCCCAGCGGCCATTCCCTTGCTGACCTCTTGATAGAGAATGTTCTGACTGGAAACTTCTGGGAACGTCTCCCTGAAAGCCTGGCGAAAACGCTT
The DNA here is from genome assembly GCA_009922685.1 of Gammaproteobacteria bacterium. Lineage (GTDB taxonomy): Bacteria > Pseudomonadota > Gammaproteobacteria > Methylococcales > Methylococcaceae > UBA6136. The sequence continues at coordinate 19,991 of RFVA01000006.1, forward strand.
GATAGCCGCATCATCAAATGGAAATTCTCGGGCTGGATAGAGGTTGATCGACTCCGTCTTATCACTGGATCGCTGGGTTTCAGGATCGAATAGGCGAATGGAGTCGACCTCTTCATCAAACAATTCGATCCTGTAAGGGGTCGGGCTTCCCATGGGAAAAAGGTCGAGAATCGCACCGCGAATAGCAAATTCACCGTGCTGAAGAACCTGCTGGACGCAGTTATAACTAACGCTCTCCAGACGCTCCCTCATGGCATCGAGACTCAAATGGTCGCCTGGCTTTAAGACAAACGTATTCGAAAGAACGTGTGATCGTGGACTCAATCGCTGCATGAGGGTTGAGACCGGCGCTAAAAGCACCCCATGAGTGACCTTCGACAGCTCCGCAAGACACTTGAGACGCTCTGAGATAATCTCAGGAAGGGGCGAAAAAGTATCGTAAGGGAGCGTCTCCCAGTCGGGAAAATGAAGAACCGGGGCGCTATCGCCTAGAAAAAAATGGATTTCATGTTCTAAACGGACGGCCGTCTGGGTATCCGGCGTCACCACCACATAGAGATGGCGATCCGCTTCAATCGCTCTCGCCAAGGCCAGTGCATCACCACAACCCGAAAGATCCTGCCAAAGGATCGGTTTATCCTGAGAGGCTGGAAGAATCGGATTGAGCAGCGAAGTCAGCGGAAGGTCAGCTATGGAGGTCATCTAAGAGGTCAGTCAATAAACCGTCGTGTCAGATCCCCATAAGCTTCGATCCGGCGATCCCTTAAGAAGGGCCACATTCGTCGCACTTCCTCCGAACGCTGCCGATCGATATCCACCATCAGAAGTCGCTCCTCCTGATCGTCGGCCCGATCTAGGAATTCACCCTGAGGACCGACCACGAAGCTGTTACCCCAGAACTGGATCCCACCACTTTGGCCCGAAAGATCAGGTTCATGCCCGATCCGGTTACAGCTGATGACCGGTAATCCATTGGCAACAGCGTGGCCACGCTGTACGGTCACCCAGGCTTCGAGCTGTCTCGCTCGCTCCTCCCGTGAATCATCGAGATTCCAGCCAATCGCAGTCGGATAAAGCAGAAAATCTGCTCCCGCCAGAGCCATCAGACGGGCGGCTTCGGGATACCACTGATCCCAACAGACCAAAAGTCCTAAAGCCCCAACAGAGGTAGCGATCGGCTTAAAACCAAGGTCTCCCGGGGTGAAATAGAATTTCTCGTAGTAGCCAGGATCATCCGGAATATGCATCTTCCGGTAGCACCCCGCCAATGTCCCATCCCGCTCAAGAACCACGGCTGTATTGTGATAAAGCCCTGGCGCCCGGCGCTCAAAGAGGGAGGCTACAATCACGATAGAGAGCTCTAAAGCCAAGGCCCCGAAAACATCGGTACTAGGGCCTGGGATCGACTCCGCAAGATCGCATAACCTCGGATCTTCGCTCTGGCAGAAATAAGGGCCGAGGTGCAGCTCTGGCAAAACCACAAGGCGCGCACCGAGGGCAGCAGCCTCTCGAATAGCCCTCACCGAGCGATCAAGATTCAAGGCGGGATCAGAGTCAGCCCCATTAATGATCAGAAAATTGGCATAGGTTGCCGGCAAGCGATCGCCCACCTCACTCCGAATAGGAGAGGGCATTGGCAGCGGTACCAAGCGATAGGGCTCTCCTTGCTGATTAGTGAAGTCTTGAAGCGCGCCGGCCATTCGGGAGAACGCGGGATAAAGGGGATCCTTCTCATCATCACACGCGGTATAGGCAATGACATCCTTCGAGCAGAATCGGGCCAGGGTATCGATGTGGGCATCGGTATCGTCTCCTTCGGCATGCCCCTCATCAAGCCAAAGGATATGCTGCCCACCCAAACGGTCACGAAGGACCGCTTCGATGTCTGCCCTTGAGGCCTTAGGATTTCGGTTGGGATTCAAAAGGCAACGGGTGGTCGTCATGAGGGTCCCAGCGCCGTCCGTCTCGACACTACCCCCCTCAAGAACAAAATCGACCGAAATCAAAGGCCCTTTCCCCAACAAACCTGAGGCATGAAGACGGCGGGCAATCTGTTGATCGTTTGCGCAGTCGTATTTGCCGCCCCAAGCATTGAACTTGAAGTCAAGGTAAGCCCCCTGACCCTTTTGAAGCACTGAAAGCGGCGCCGTATCCCGAACCCAGACATCGTCATAGGGCATCGCGATGCAATGGACCCGATCCAGCGACACACCCGAGACTAAAAGCCTCTCTTTGACATGGGCCGCGTGAGCATCGGTGGCGACGGCCAGCAAAAGGTCTTGCCGGGCAGCCACCTCACGAGCGATGGCGACATAGGTGTTCTCAACCTCCTCAAGCCATGGAGCAAAGTCCCCATCGGCTGTTGGCCATGCCAAGAAAACGGACGCCTGTTCCTCCCATTCGGGAATCAGTCCATCAAAAGTCAAAAGAGTATTCACTATCGCTGCGCCAAAAAAAGCGAGATTCTACCCGAAACTTGATGAAGACCCTGAGACAAAGACCCCTTTTTAATCGCGCACCCACCCCTCCACGAGCCGGCTTGGAATCCGCTTCGACTCACTGGAAGGAGGATAAGGACGATGACTCACAATCGCGACACAGACCCTCAACGTCTCCACCGTAAGAATCCAGGAAACGCTGATAAAGAGAAAGGTGAGGCCGGCATCGAGATAATCATTGAAGATCAAATGCGGCGCTTTGGCTAACTGATCCTTAGGAAGAACGCCAGCAGCCATCTGTTCGCTCAAATGACGGGCGTGACTTAAGAAGCCGATCCGAAGATCATCACTGAAAAGCTTTTGAAGCGCGGCAACACTGGTCACGATCAACAGCCAGATCATCGGAACCGCGGTAATCCAGACATAACGCAGACGCCCACTTTTAACCATAATGGTCGTCGCTACCGAGAGCGAGATCCCCGCCAGCATCTGATTGGCAATCCCGAACAGTGGCCAGAGGCTGTTGACGCCACCGAGGGGATCAATGACCCCGTTATAGAGGAGCCAGCCCCAGCCACTGACCACCAAACCACTGGTGAGGGCGACGCCCGGGTACCAAGAGGTCCGACCTAGCTTCGGTGACCAGTTCCCAAGGAGATCCTGGAGCATAAAACGGGCAACCCGGGTGCCGGCATCCAGCGTCGTCAGAATAAACAAGGCTTCAAACATGATCGCAAAGTGATACCAAAGCGAGAGCATGGAATCGCCAAAGGCCCGCGCAAAGAGGCTCGCCATCCCAACGGCCAGCGAGGGCGCTCCGCCGGTCCGCGCGAGAAGGGTCGTCTCTCCCATCTCTCGGGCCAGGAGATTCATCTGATCCACGGTGACCGGGAACCCCCAGGAGGAGATCTTGGCGACCACTTCAGCGGCCTCGCTGCCCACCACTCCCGCAGGGCTATTGATCGCGAAGTAAACCCCAGGATCAAGAACCGTCGCCGCCACCATCGCCATGATGGCGACAAAAGATTCCATCAGCATGGCGCCATATCCAATAAAGCGGGCATCCTTCTCACTAGCCAAGAGCTTGGGTGTGGTCCCAGAGGCGATCAGGGCGTGGAACCCTGAAATGGCGCCGCAGGCGATGGTGATAAAAACAAAGGGGAAGAGACGACCACCAAAAATCGGTCCGCTGCCGTCGATAAACGGGGTCACTGCCGGCATCTTAATCTCGGGATGAAGAACAATGATCGCGATGGCCAAGGCCGTGATAGTGCCAAGTTTCATGAACGTCGAAAGATAGTCCCTCGGCGCCAGCAGCAGCCAGACCGGCAACACCGCAGCGGCAAAGCCATAGCCAATGATCATAAAAGCCAGCGATTCTCCGTCGAAATCAAACCAGGACCTTAAGGGGTGATGGTCAACCACCCCGCCGCCCCAGACGGCGAGTAACAACAGCGTGACACCGAGCACCGTCGATTCAATGACCCGTCCAGGTCGAAGCTTGGTCATATAAAATCCGACCACCATAGCAATCGGAATCGTCGCGCCTACCGTGGATGTGGCCCAGGGACTGTGTTTCATCGCGTTCACCACAATCAGCCCCAAAACGGCGATGAGAATGATCATGATGCACATGACCCCCAACATGGCGATATTCCCCCCCAAGGGCCCAAGCTCATCCCGAGCCATCTGACCTAGGGAGCGCCCATCGCGGCGAATCGAGCAGAAGAGGATGACGAAATCCTGAACACACCCACCGATGACAGCCCCCACAAGAATCCATAGCGTTCCAGGCAGGTAGCCAAATTGCGCCGCCAAGGTCGGACCAATCAGGGGACCTGGACCTGCGATGGCTGCAAAATGATGCCCAAAGACCACCCACCGATTCGTCGGTACAAAATCACGCCCGTCCTCGAAGCGCTCGGCGGGTGTCGCCCTTTCCCCATCCAGAACCAACACTTTGGCTGCGATGAACGCGCTGTAGAACCGATAACCGAGGGCATAAACGCAGAGGGCCGCCGTCACGAACCAGAGACTGTTAACGGGTTCTCCGTGATTGAGCGCAATCCCTCCAAGCGCAGCGGCGCCGAGGATGGCGATAGACAACCAGATCATGCGGGATAGAAGGGACATTCGATTCATAAAAAGTCGTTCTTAAAAAAGTATGAGGTATTAAAGGATAGCGCTCACCCACGCCGCACGCCATGAGCCTTGCACTCACTCCGCTTTCAACCCGCTGATCCGAGGATCTTCCCAAGGCCATGACACAGCCTTTGGATACCTTCTCGGACCGTTTGAGGCTCAAGGGCACCATAGGCCACCCGAAGGGTACACCCCCGATCGATTCCGAAGGCGGACCCAGGAATCACGGCCACACCATGTTCCCGAATCAACCGCTCCGTCAGCGCCATGGGATGGTAATCACCATCGACGGTTAGAAACGTGTAAAACGCTCCTTCAGCGGGTGAGAATTTGAGGGGGAGTTTCGCATGAGTGAGTGCCTCAAGAACCATCTCTCGGACCTCAGCCAACGATTCCCGGTGGGCCTCGAATACGATAGGCCCTTCCCGAAGCGCGGCGGTCGCCACCCGCTGGGCGATCCTAGGCGGACAGATCAGATCGGTATCCTGGATCTTATTAAAGTGAGGGAGCAGCGCTAAAGGCGCTACGATATAGCCGACCCGCCAACTCGCCAACCCATAAGACTTCGACATCGAGTAAATGGCCAGGGTGTGGCGGGCGGACCCCGCAATCGACGCCGGAGAGAAGTGACGTCGGCCCTCCCAGACAAACGCGTCATAGGCTTCATCTGACACCAGAAAAAGCCCCCGTTCCCGGGCCAATTGATCGAGCGCACGAAGATCAGCCTCAGGATAAACTGCGCCTGTCGGATTGTTGGGTGAGACGGTGACGATCGCCCGCGTCCGGGGCGTAATAGCGGCCCTCATCGCCTCTATATCCAGGCCATGGTCATCGGGGCGGGTAGCGACCCCCACCGGAACGCAGCCTAGCATGGTGACCGCCATTTCTTGATTGAAATACCAAGGCAAGGGCAGAATAATCTCATCGCCGGGATCGGCAATAGCCATGATGGCATGGAAAAAGGCCATATTGGCCCCCGCGGTCACCCACAGGCATCGATCATCCCCAACCTCGACACCATGCTCCTTGAGGAGTCGCTGCCGAATCGCCTCCAGAAGATCAGGATCGCCCGCTACGGGGCCATAGAGATGATCCCCTGGCGCCTTTCCAAAGGCTTTGGCAGCCTCATAGGCTGCAGGCGAGGGGCCATAGCCGACGACACCTTGCCCCAAAGAAATGGTCCCAGGAACCTGCCGAATCCATTGAGCGACGGCCGGAATAATAGGCGCCTCAACAACCTGAAGGCGTCGGCTACCTAAAAAATGGGACTCGGTCATCGGGCATTCCTCACGATTCGATGAATAGACTTCTCTAAAGGCAGAGGCCTGAGCCCTTGGGTGAACCAAAAAGACCCCTCCTCGCGAGCCTTTGGGGCAGAACCTGTGCTAAAGTTTAGTGCTTCACTGGGTAATTGCGATGTCTCTTCCTGATCACATTCTAACGTCCCGCTGGGTGATTCCAGTTGAGCCTCATAACACGGTGCTTGTAGACCATGCCGTGGTCATTCGAGAAGGCCGAATTGTCGATCTTTTGCCGACCAGCGACGCGATCGCTCGGTATCAAGGCGTGCCCACCGAATCGTTTCAGGACCATGTACTGATCCCGGGTCTTATTAATGCCCACACCCATGCGGCGATGTCCCTCCTTCGAGGTATCGCCGATGACCTCCCCTTGATGACCTGGTTGGGGCAACATATATGGCCTCTCGAACAACGCTTTGTCGGTGAGATGTTTGTTCGCGATGGCACTGATCTTGCGATCGCTGAAATGATCCGGGGCGGGGTGACCACCTTTAACGACATGTATTTTTTTCCCGACATCACCGCTCAACGAGTGGTTCGCTCCGGGCTCAGAGCGACCCTCGGGATGATTCTCGTCGATTTTCCGACCGCATGGGCGAGCGGCCCTGACGAATATTTCGAAAAAGGGCTCTCGCTTCGGGATGAATACCTTCATGACCCCTGGGTCCAGTTTGCCTTTGCTCCACATGCACCCTATTCTGTCTCCGACGCCCCACTGAAACGGGTCGCAACCTTAGCTGCCGAGCTAGACCTCCCGGTTCACATGCATGTGCATGAAACCCTCGATGAAATAACGCAGAGTATTGAGAAGTTTGGTGCAAGGCCCTTACAGAGACTCCAACAACTCGACCTCCTAGGGCCTCACTTTATAGCGGTCCACATGACCCAACTCATCGAAAAGGAGATCGAGCTGATCGCCGAGTCTGGTGCGACCATCGTCCACTGCCCGGAATCTAATCTAAAACTTGCCAGCGGCTTTTGCCCCATCGCCCAACTTGACGCCCAAGGTATCAATATCGCCATTGGCACCGATGGAGCCGCCAGTAACAATGATCTTGATATGCTCGGGGAAATGAGAACCGCAGCGCTTCTCGCCAAAGGGGTCGCTGGTGATGCGAGCGCTGTCCCAGCCGCTCGTGCCCTCAGGATGGCGACGCTCGGAGGTGCAAAAGCCTTGGGACGAGACGCCGATCTAGGCTCTCTTGAAGTCGGTAAATGGGCCGATATCGCGGCCATCAAACTCGACGATATCGAGACCCAACCCCTCTTTAATCCCTTGTCAGACCTGATTTACGCCGCCGGCCGTCACCAGGTGAGTGATGTCTGGGTTGGCGGCAAGCGCCTTCTTAAGGATCGCGAATTAACCACGCTCGATCTTCAGGAGCTCAAAAGCAGAATCGCACACTGGCGACATCAGCTTCAGACCTCTGCCACGCCGGACGATCGCGAGCTCGCCCACTAGAAAGGATATGTTCATGACCCTTAACGATAACGTCCACGCCCACGAAATCGAGAAGTTTGGTGCCAAGGCCAACCACTGGTGGGACCCACGCGGAGAATTCAAGACCCTGCATGCGGTTAATCCCCTCCGCCTTCAGTTCATTCGCTCCCATACCGCCTTAGAAGGCGCTCGCATCATTGACGTCGGCTGTGGTGGCGGCATCCTCAGCGAAGGCCTCGCTCAGGCGGGGGGACAAGTCACCGGCATCGACCTCGCCGAAGAGCTGATTGTGGCGGCTAAAGCCCATGCGGAAATCTCAAAGCTGACGATTGACTACCAGCTTATCAGCGCAGAAGCACTCGCCGAGAACCACCCTGAGAGCTTTGACATCGTCACCTGCATGGAGATGCTAGAGCATGTGCCGGACCCAGAATCGGTGGTCTTAGCCTGCGCTAAAATGGTGAGACCCGGTGGCCACCTGTTTTTTTCGACACTCAACCGAAAGCTTAAAGCCTATCTTCTGGCCATTGTCGGTGCCGAATATGTCCTTAACATGATCCCCAAGGGGACTCATGACTTCTCGACGTTCATTAGGCCCTCAGAGCTGGTTCGCTGGACGCGGAACACAGGACTCGAATTCTTGGGGATGGATGGGGTGGTTTACAACCCTCTCACCGGCCAATTCAACCTGAGCCCTAAAGATATCGACGTCAATTATCTCGCGGCCTTCCAGCGCCCCGCCACATGAGACTGAGGGACCCCTCCAGCAGCGCCATCCAAGGGGTCTTATTTGATCTTGATGGCACCCTTCTTGATACCGCAGAGGATTTGGTTGCCGCCGCCAATTGGGCGCTGACCCTCGAAGGCTTGCCGCCTTGTCCGATCGATGAAGTAAAACCCTATATTTCAGGTGGGGCGAGAACCATCCTCGGCTACTGGCTAGTCAAAACGCTCGAAAAAAGGCCCGTCTTTAAATTTCCAACCCTCAACGTCGTGAGTCACACCCACGAACCCCTCTTCGACCGCCTCATCGAACACATGATGGGGCACTATGAGGCCCACCCGGCAAGATATACCCAGTTCTTTAATGGCATGGAATCCGTTCTCGATGTCCTCGATGAGCAGCAGATTCCCTGGGGTATCGTGACCAATAAATTGACCCGCTATACTCAGCCGGTTGTTCAAGCTCTTGCACTAGAGCAACGCACGCAGTGCATCATCAGTGGTGACACGACCCCCCACGCCAAGCCCCACCCTATGCCCTTATTGGAAGCAAGCCAGCGCCTTGGGATTGATCCCAGCCAGTGCGTCTACATCGGAGATGCTGCCCGGGATATCGAAGCGGGCCAACGCGCCGGTATGGCGACCCTCGCGGCACTTTATGGCTACATCGGAGCCGATGAGGATGTGACTTCTTGGGGCGCAGATGATGCCCTTGAGACCCCTGTTGATTTGCTCTCCTGGATCGCGGGGCAAGATGGCCTCTGAGCGCCTTAAAGACAGAACTTACCTCATCACTGGCGCCAGCGGCTGCCTCGGTGGAGTGGCTGCTAGAACCCTCTCGCTCGAAGGTGCGACGGTCGTCCTGATGGGACGAAATATCAAAAAGCTGGAGTCAGTCTATGACGCCCTTGAAGCGGCTGGCGCACCTAAACCCGCCATCTACCCCCTCGACCTTGAAGGGGCTCAAGAGGCGGATTACGGGACCTTGGCCAATCGACTTCAAGAATCCCTCGGTGGACTAGATGGCATCATCCATTGCGCGGCTGATCTTGGACACTTGTCGCCACTCTCGGGAATCGACGGGGATCGCTGGCAACGGCTGCTGAAAATTAACCTTCTGGGCCCTATCTTGCTCACCCAGGCCCTCTTACCCTTGATTCAACGTTCAGCCGGGTCAGTTGTCTTTTTTGGCGACTCTGCCGTCGGTGAGGGGAAAGCTTTCTGGGGTGCCTATGGCGTCGCTAAGGTCGCCCTGGCGGGCTATGCCCGTATCCTTAGCGCCGAAAATGAGAGCGCCAAGATCTTGAGCCTGGTTTTTACTCCAGGCCCTATCCGATCGCCTATTCGTCTCAAGGCCTATCCCGGTGAAGCCCTTCAAGGCCTCAAGAATCCAGAGGATATCCAAGAGGCTTTGCTAAAAATAACCCTTAATCCATCGTCCTAAAAGGACTTTATTTACAGCGGAACAAATTTATGTCGATGACTGGATACGGGCGGGAAAGTATTTGTCTTCTCCGCGATGTTAATGTGGTTCGGATTCCGGATGGGACGCCTGATCAATTACCCAAGGGGCATCTCATTACCTTGTCGCAATCACTTGGCGGCAACTTTACCGTCCTTGATGAAACCGGTCATATGGTTCGCATTGCCGGTGAAGATGCCGATGCCTTAGGTAAAGAACCCCCCATCCACAGCACTATCATCAGTGGAACCGATCTTGAAACCGTCGAAAAAAATGTCTGGGAAGTTCTGAAAACGATCTATGACCCTGAGATTCCGGTCAATATCGTCGAGCTCGGTCTGGTCTATCATTGCGGCCTTAAACCCCGGGAGCAGAGCGACTTCGAGGTGCATATCATCATGACCCTTACCGCCCCTGGCTGTGGGATGGGACCCGTCCTGCAGCTCGATGCCGAAGCGGCTGTCAAGGCGCTTCCAGGCGTTCACAGCGTTCGTGTCGAGGTCGTTTTTGATCCACCATGGTCGCGCGACCGGATGAGCGAGGCCGCCTTACTGCAGCTCGGTATGATCTAGACCTTAAAGGGGCCTCTTTAAGGCCTCAAAGGCTGAAGGCGCCCCACTTTGGGCCAAGCGACGAAGAGCGCCATAACGCTGACCAAAGACGCCCCAAGGAACATGCTCTCAGGACCCAACCGCGTCCAGCATTCTCCGCTGATCACACTCCCCAAGGCCCCTCCGAGACCATAGCTGAAAGCACTGTAGAGTGCCTGCCCCTTGGCATGATGTGCGCCCTTAAAGTATCGATGAATCAGTCCGATAGACGCCGCATGGGCAGATCCAAAAGTGCCCGCATGGAGGATCTGAGCCACGATCAAGCCAAGGGGGTGAGTGAGTCCAGCGCCTAATATGAGCCAACGGAGGGCACTCATGAAGAGGCTCGACAGATAAAGAGCCCTCAAGGAAAAATGCCGCTGTAGGCGATGAAACCAGAGAAAAACGAGGATTTCAGCGACTACACCCAGCGCCCACAATTGTCCGATGACGGCATCCGAATAGCCTTTTAGGTCCAGAAAAACGGAATAAAAAGCATAGAAAGGGCCATGGGCAACCTGCAGCAATAAAGCAGAGCATAAAAACTGAATCACTTCTGGGCGGACCATCATCGACGTCCAACGGGGTGATCTCTCTTCCCGCACGGGCTCCTTAGCGTTTGGAACCAAAAGACTCGCGAGCCACTGAATCAACAGCAAACTCGCCAAAAGCTCTGGCAGCCTCTCCAAAGGCAAGAACCCATCGAGCCAGGCCCCAACGACAAACACACTCACCAGAAAACCAATCGATCCCCATAAGCGGATACGGCCGTAGCGCCCACCGGATTGCAAATGATTGAGGGTCAGGGTCTCAAAGAGTGGGAGACTGCCATTCCAGCTAAAGCTGAACAACATCATGACCCCACCGATCAGCCATAGATTCTGGCGATCAACAAAAACAGGGAGAAACCCCACAAAAGAAAGCCACGACACCCAGCGGACAAGACGTAAAGGCTGTTGGCTTCGATCAGCCCACCAGCCCCAAAAACCAGGGGATAAGATCTTGGTCAGCGGCACCAGTGCCATCACCAGCCCAATCTCGACCGCATCATAGCCCACCCGACTCAAATACAGTGGCCAGTAGGGGACGAGGACCCCCAAAATCGCAAAGTAGGCGAAGTAAAAGAACGACAGCCGTCGAATCGGGACCTTCAGAGGAAACCTTGTTGTCGATGCAATGATCAGGAGGCCCCAGCGTTCAGAGCTTGAATCTCCACAGTCACTGTGGCGTTCTGGCCGCGATGACGGAGTGCATGATCCATTAAGACGATGGCCATCATGGCTTCGGCAATCGGGGTCGCCCGTATGCCGACACAGGGATCGTGACGTCCGGTCGTAATAACCTCCACAGGCTCCCCGCGAACATTGATCGAACGACCCGGCAGTCTTAGGCTTGAGGTCGGCTTTAGCGCAATCTTAGCCACAATATTCTGACCTGATGAGATGCCCCCAAGGATCCCGCCTGCATGATTACTGAGGAATCCATCCGGGGTCATCTCATCGCGAAAGGCACTTCCCTTTGCCTCAACACAATCAAAACCATCCCCAATTTCGACCCCCTTGACGGCATTGATACTCATCAGGGCATGGGCGAGATCAGCATCTAGACGATCAAAGATGGGTTCACCCCAGCCCGGCGGGACGCCATCGGCAACCACGTGAATGCATGCGCCGATCGAATCACCTTCTTTTCTCAAGGCGTCCATATACACTTCCATGGCATCCACTTTTTCTGGATCCGGACAGAAAAAAGGATTGGTCTCCACGGTGTCCCAATCAAGACGTTCCGCCTTGATTGGCCCCAACTGTGACAAATAGCCCCGGACTCTCACATTGAAACACTCAAGCAGATACTTCTTGGCGATCGCTCCTGCCGCGACCCGCATCGCCGTCTCTCGGGCCGAGGAGCGGCCGCCACCCCGATAATCACGGATCCCGTACTTCATGTGGTAGGCATAATCAGCGTGGGCCGGCCGAAACTGCTCTGCAATAGCACCATAATCCTTGGACTTTTGATCGACATTTTCAATCAGTAAGCCAATAGGGGCGCCGGTGGTCTTCCCTTCAAAGACGCCAGATAGAATCCTTACCGCATCCGGCTCTCGGCGCTGGGTGGTGTGGCGAGAAGTCCCAGGGCGCCGCCGATCAAGGTCCCCTTGAAGATCCGTCTCCGACAAGGCCATGCCGGGAGGACATCCATCCACGATACAGCCGATAGCAAGTCCATGGCTTTCACCAAAGGAGGTCACCGTAAAAAGCTTGCCTATCGTATTCCCGGACATGAAAAACTCCCTTACCTGATAGATTTATCAGGGTCAAAAAATAGCCCCTCTGAAGAAAGGAGGGCAACATCAAGCACCCTGACCCCCCACCTCAAAGCCAAGACGCTTGCCATTCTCGATTTACGATTCAGGAAAGGCCGCTCTGACCTGCTCGGCGGTCAGCAGAAAAACGCCATCCCCACCCCGCTCGAAATCGAGCCAAAAGAAGGGGATATCTGGATATGCCTTGATCAGGGCCCCAGCCGCACTTCCGACCTCGACCACCAACACACCCAGAGGCTTTAGATGCTGCGCCGCGCCCTTAAGAATTCGATGGACACAATCAAGGCCTTCTTCCCCAGACTCAAGGCCTAGCCGAGGTTCGGCATGGAACTCAGGGGGTAGCGCCAACCATTCGGTCTGACTGACATAAGGGGGATTACTCACGATGAGATCATAACGCCGATCTGAAAGCTGCTGATAGAGATCAGATTGGATCGCACGCACCTGATCGGCCACCTGATGTCGATCAATATTGATTTCGGCGACGGCGAGGGCATCTTGAGAAATATCGACGGCATCAACCGAAGCTTCTTGGAAGACCAACGCCGAGGCGATGGCGATACAGCCGCTGCCGGTACAAAGATCAAGCACATCGGTCACGGCATCCGGATCAAGCCAAGGAGCAAACCCGACTTCAATCCATTCAGCCAGGGGTGACCGCGGCACCAAAACCCGCTCATCGACATAAAAAGAAAGCCCTGCAAAGACCGCTTCGTGGGTCAGATAAGACAGTGGTTTGCGCTCACTGATGCGCCGTTCAATCAACTGAAGGATACGTTCCCTTTCGGGCACCGTTAAATGCCCCTCGAAATACCCACCCGGCAGATCAAAGGGCAGATGGAGAGCGGCTAATACCAGCGCGACGGCCTCATCCAAGGCCGCCTGAGTGCCATGCCCCAGAAAAACCTTCGCTTCGGTAAATCGGCTGGTGGCATAGCGCACATAGTCACGCAGCGTTGTCAGTGTCGAAACAACGGGATCGTCCATGATAGTCCTAGGGATAAAGTCCAGTGGTTTGAAGCCCGAGGGTCTCTTCAAAACCCAACATCAAATTCATGTTTTGTATGGCCTGCCCCGAGGCCCCTTTCACCAGATTATCGATGACCGCCAAAATCACCACGGTATCGCCCCCCATGGGACGATGGACGGCAATCTGACAGCGGTTTCCGCCCTTCACGTTGCGGGTGTCGGGATGGGCACCGGCGGGAAGCACATCGACAAAGGGCTCTTCCTGGTAGGTCCGCTCAAAAAGTGCCTGAAGATCCACCTGAGGCTGTTTCAAAACGCCATAGACCGTGGCATGGATGCCCCGAATCATTGGGACAAGATGCGGCACGAAGGTCAGCCCTACAGGACCTTGGCTTATGGTTTCAAGCCCTTGTCGAATCTCAGGCCAGTGGCGATGGCCTCCGACCCCATAGGCCTTGAAACTCTCACCGGTCTCACTCATCAAGACGGGAATTTCCGCCTTCCGTCCGGCGCCACTGACACCCGATTTGACATCGGCGATGAGACGATCGGTGACGATGAGACCCTCTTTCACGAGGGGATATAGGGCGAGCTGCACAGCAGTCGGGTAACACCCAGGGCAAGCCACTAAGCGGCGCCCTCGAATCTCGCTTCGCCAAAGTTCCGGAAGCCCGTAGACGGCCTCACTCAGGAGCTCCGGGCAGGCATGAGGTTCCCCATACCAGGTTGCCCATACCTCGGGATCCTTGAGCCTAAAATCAGCGGCAAGATCAACCACGCGGATGCCACGATCAAGAAGACCGGGGACCATCCGCATGGCCGTTCCATTGGGCGTGGCGAAAAAGACGACGTCGCAGCCTAAAAGGGCGTCTTCCGTCGGTTCGACAAAGAGGAGATCGATCGCACCACGAAGATTCGGGTAAATGGCATCCACCCGGGTCCCGGCATCGCTTCTTGACGTCACTGCGGCGACCGTCACCATCGGATGCGCAATCAGCAATCGAAGCAACTCGACGCCGGTATACCCGGTTCCTCCAACGATGCCAGCGTGAATCATAAGCGGCTACCTCACCGGGCCCAGCCCGTCATCAAACCCCAGCAGGTGATGAATCCTTGCGGCATCAGAACCCACACCGGATATCCCATTCAGTCGCTGCTGAGGGGTCCTTCGAAAGCTTCCACCTGAGTTTTGAGTTTCTGACCAGATTTGAAGGTCACGACACGGCGTGCCGTAATGGGGATTTCTTCACCCGTTTTTGGATTCCTACCAGGGCGCTCTGTTTTATCGCGGAGATCAAAATTACCAAAACCTGATAATTTAACCGACTCCCCACGCCCCAGAGCGCCCCGAATTTCCTCAAAAAACTGGTCAACCAATTCCTTCGCATCCTTTCGGTTGAATGAGAGTTCTTCAATCAACCGTTCCATCATGTCATTTTTGGTCAGTGCCATCTCAATCCCTCAAACGAGCGCCGCAACGTTGCGTTAAACCATCCAAAACCTTCTTCACGACCTCATCCACGAGAGTGTCCACTAAGGTCTCCGCTTCATCCTGCAAAATCAGACGGATCGCGACACTCTTCTTACCGGCCTCGACCCCAGGGCCCTGATACACATCAAAAACCTGCGCCTCTCGAAGGAGCTTTCCGGCGCTTCCGCGGGTTGTCTCAAGTAACGCGTCGACAGGCACGTTTTGCTCCACCAAAAGAGCTAAGTCCCTTCTGACCGATGGAAACTTCGACAAACGACTAAATCGGGGCAACTGCCGATCACGAAGGACTTGATCTAGAAGTTCTACCAGAAAAACCCGGGATGGAAAGCCCAATCGCTTTTCAATCTCTGGATGAAGCAGCCCCATCAATCCGAGACGATGTTCGCCGAGTCGTATTTCAGCCGACTGCCCTGGATGGAGCGCCGGATGTTCCACCGCCACGAAACGGAGCTCCTCAAGACGGCCAGTCAAAGCAACCAGTGCTTCGACATCCTCTTTGACATCAAAGAAATCGACCGGTCGAGAGGGGAGGCCCCATTGTTCAGACTCTTGGCAACCCAGCGCCAGCCATGACAACACCTTCTCCTGAGAGAGATCGTTGCCACGAGGCCTGAAGGTGAGTCCACTTTCAAACAAGCGAACACGATCCTGCTGACGATGACTATTTTTGATCGCCGCATCCAGTAATCCCGGCCAAACGCTGGTCCGCATGACGGCAAGCTCTTGCGAGAGCGGGTTTTTGAGCGCCAAAGGCTCAACCCCAGGGTCGATCAACTGCTGGATACCCGCATCAACAAAGCTATAGGTGATAGCCTCTTGATAGCCGCGGTCCACCAAAAGATCCTTCGCCCGATCAAGGGTCAAGCGGGCCTCCGATAGGGGGAGCATGACCGCCGGAATGACTGGCTGACGCCTTGGGAGATGATCGTAGCCATAGATACGCCCGACTTCCTCAATCAGGTCAGCTTCAAGCGCAATATCGAACCTGGCTGCGGGGCCTGTGACACGCCATCCGAGGGGATCCCTCTCTGGCGTCATCCCCAAACCTTGAAGAATCATCGTCACCCGCTCATGAGGAATCGAAAGACCCAAGATTTTCTCGATGCGTTCAGCTCTCAAAAGAATCTGCGGCCGCGAAGGGAGATGCTCTGAAGAGACCCGTTCGACCACTGGACCCGCCTGACCACCCGCCAGTGTTAAGAGGAGCTGGGTCGCACGGGCGAGTGCCCGCGACTGGAGATCGAAGCTCACCCCGCGCTCAAAACGATGAGAAGAATCGGTACTGAGGCCGTAGCGTCGAGCCTTACCCATCATCAGGGAGGGTTCAAAATAGGCGCATTCGATGAAGATATCCTGTGTCGTCTCAGACACCGCTGACTCACTGCCGCCCATGATTCCAGCCAGAGCCAGAACCTTCCGGTCATCGGCAATCACCAGCGTCTCGGATTGCAGCGTTACCGCCTGACCATTCAGCAGGTGAAGCGACTCCCCATCCCGGGCCCAACGTACACAAATACCCCCTTCGAGCCGGTCGACATCAAAAGCATGCAGGGGTTGGCCCAGTTCAAGCAAAATATAGTTGGTCACATCGACAATGACATCCAAGGAGCGAAGGCCTGAACGGCGGAGCTTTTCCTTGAGCCATTGCGGGGTTCCCGCATGACGATTGACGCCTCGAATCATTTGCCCAAGATACCGAGGACACGCCTCTGGCGCCTGAACCTTGATCGGCCAGATGTCATCAATAACGGGGGCCGGCACCTCAGTTTCTGGATACTGGATCGGCAGCGCGTTCAATAAGGCCACCTCCCGCGCAATCCCCTCGACACTCAGACAGTCGGCGCGATTGGGGGTGAGATCAACCTCGATCAACTGATCATCCAACTGAAGATAGTCCCGAAGCGCCATGCCGATGGGGGCATCCAGCGGGAGCTCCATGAGTCCCGAGGCATCCTCTTCGATACCCAACTCCTTCTGGGAGCAGAGCATTCCAAAGGATTCAATCCCCCTTAGTTTAGCGGACTTAATCTCAAGGCCACCCGGCAGCAGAGCACCGACCAATGCCAGGGGCACACGAATACCCACGCGGGCATTAGGGGCACCGCAAACAATTTGAAGTGGCTGATCAAGGCCAGCGCCCACCTGACAGATCCTCAGACGATCGGCCTCAGGATGAGGCTGGGCATCAAGAATTTCAGCGACCACAACGCCCTTAAAGTCACCCGCTGCCGGGGTGACGCTGTCGACCTCCAGTCCGGCCATGGTCAACTGATGGACGAGGGCATCGGTGTCGATGGCGGGATTGACGTACTCTCTGAGCCAGGCTTCGCTGAAACGCATGGGAAGTTGCCGGTAATCGCCTAAAAAGCAGAAAACTGTCGAAGGAATCGGAGGTCATTTTCAAAGAAAAGCCTCAGATCATTGATGCCATAGCGCAGCATGGCCATGCGCTCAACGCCAAGACCAAAGGCAAACCCTGAGTAGACCTCTGCATCAATATTGACGGACTCGAACACCCGCGGATGGATCATCCCGCAGCCCATCACCTCAAGCCACCCCGTCTGCTTACACACCCGACAGCCCTGACCATCACACATCACACAGGCAATATCGACCTCGGCAGAGGGTTCCGTAAAAGGAAAATAGGAGGGCCTGAAACGGACCGCCACGTCCTTCTCAAAGAAAAGCGTCAGAAACTCGTAAAGAATGCCCCTAAGATCCGCAAAGCTCACATCCCGATCGACCAAAAAGCCCTCAACCTGATGAAACATCGGGGTATGCGTCAGATCAGAGTCACAGCGGTAAACCCGACCCGGAGCAATGACTCTCAAGGGCGGCGTTTGACTCTCCATGATGCGAACCTGGACGGGCGAGGTATGGGTTCTCAGCAGCGTGTGTTCATCAAAATAGAAGGTATCGTGCATCGCCCGTGCTGGGTGTGATGCCGGAATATTGAGCGCTTCGAAGTTGTGGTAATCATCCTCAACCTCGGGCCCCTCGACGATGTCAAAACCAATCCGACTAAACAGCGCCGACATTCTGCGGAGCGTCAGGGTCACCGGATGGAGACCTCCGATCTGTTGCCCGCGTCCTGGCAGCGTGACGTCAATGGTTTCGCTAGCAAGCCGCGCCTTCAGTGCTTCGGCTTCAAGTACGTCCTTACGGGCGTCAATCGCCTCAACCAGCTGATCACGGATCAGATTGATCTTTGCTCCGGCGGCCTTCCTTTCATCGCCCGCGAGGGTTCCGAGCGACTTCATCTGCTCGGTGATCAGGCCTTTCTTGCCGAGGTACTGGACACGAACCTGATCCAGCAACATAAGCGTGTCCGCTTCCAGGAGTTCCCCTTGCGCACGCGCCAGAACGTCTTCAAGGGTAGTCATGACCAGCCTTGTGTGGTGAGTTAGAAGGAGGCAAAGGCCACGCGGGCACCTGAGTGCCCAACGCAGCTCACGTCAAGCAGATCAGCCCTGCGCAATCCGCGCGAGCTCTCTAAATGCGTCCTTGTCATGCACCGCAATGTCCGCCAGAACCTTCCGATCAATGAAGACCGATGCTTTGTTCAGACCTGCAATGAAACGGCTGTAGGACAGACCACACTCTCTGGCCGCCGCATTAATGCGGACAATCCAGAGGGAACGGAACTGACGCTTCCTCTGACGGCGATCGCGATAAGCATACTGGCCGGCCTTGATGACGGCCTGCTTGGCGACACGGTAGATACGACTGCGGGCACCATAATACCCCTTAGCCTGCTTGAGAACCTTCTTATGGCGGGCTCTCGCAGTGACGCCACGTTTTACTCTTGGCATTGGACCCTCTTTACTTCGCTTAGGTCAAAAAATCTCAGCTGTACGGCAACATTCTTGCCGCGCTACGGACGTCCGACGCATGGATGGCGTTCGGGCTTCTGAGCTGGCGCTTACGCTTCGTACTCTTCTTAGTCAGGATGTGACGGCGGAACGAATGGTTACACTTGAAGCCACCTGAAGCGGTCTTCTTGAAACGTTTCGCCGCGCCACGGTTGGTTTTCAACTTTGGCATTGCGCTCTCCGGTTAGTCTTGGTGATCTAAATTCGTCTAGGCTTTCTTTTTCTTGGGAGCCAGCATCATGATCATTTGCCGGCCTTCCATCTTCGGGAACTGCTCCACGGTCGCATGTTCCTGCAAATCGGTTTCAATCTGTTTCAGAAGATCCATACCCAGTTCCTTATGACTGAGTTCCCGCCCTCTAAAACGAACGGTCACTTTAGCCTTGTCACCCTCTTCCAAAAAGCGCGTCAAATTACGCAGCTTAATTTGGTAGTCACCGACATCGGTGCCGGGCCTGAACTTGACTTCTTTGACCTGAATCTGCTTTTGCTTCTTCTTGGCTGCGGCCAGTTTTTTGTTGAGCTCAAAACGGTATTTACCGTAATCCATGATCCGACACACGGGAGGTTCTGCACCGGGTGAGATTTCCACCAGATCCAACTCCGCATCGTAGGCCATTTGTCTGGCCTCGCGACTGGATACCACCCCAGCCTGATTGCCCTCGGCATCGATCAGACGGACGTTCGAATACTGAATTTCGTCATTCAGTCTCGGCTCTTTTCTATCGGCACTGATAGCCTTTTCCTCCTACAAAGCAGTTAATGGGTAACAGCACGGGCTTCTGCCTCCTCGGCTAGCCGTCGAGTCAGGTCCTCCAACCCAAAGGATCCCAGATCCTCCCCCTTTTGACTGCGTAGGGAGATGGTCCGAGACACCATTTCTTTTTCGCCAATGATGGCTAGATAGGGTACACGCTGCATGGAGTGCTCGCGGATTTTAAAGCCGATCTTCTCATTTCTCAAGTCAGCTTCGACTCTGAAGCCCTGAGAACCAAGGGTTTCAACCACTTCACGCGCATAATCCGACTGCCCATCGGTGATATTGAGGACCACCAACTGGATGGGCGCCAACCATAACGGGAAATACCCCGCATAGTGCTCTATCAAAATTCCGATAAATCGCTCCAGTGAGCCCAAAATCGCTCTATGAAGCATCACAGGGGTGTGTTTGGCGCCATCTTCCGCCACATAAACCGCCCCCAAACGCTCAGGCATCGAGAAATCGACCTGAATCGTTCCGCATTGCCAGACCCGATCCAGACAATCTGCGAGAGAAAATTCAATCTTAGGGCCATAAAAAGCCCCTTCACCCGGCTGCAACTGCCAGACGAGTCCCTTGGACGTCAGCGCCTCCTCAAGAGCAGCCTCAGCCTTATCCCAAACCTCATCGGATCCAACGCGATTCGGAGGCCGGGTCGAGAGCTTGACGAGCACCTTCTCGAAGCCAAAATCCGCGTAAACCCGATGCAGGAGATCAATAAACGTGGAGACCTCCGCCTGCACCATATCTTCCGTACAGAAGATATGGGCGTCATCTTGAGTAAAGCCTCTCACCCGCATCAAACCGTGCAGAACCCCTGAGAGTTCATTTCGGTGACAAGCCCCAAATTCAGCCAAGCGGAGGGGAAGTTCCCGGTAACTTCTAAGCCCCTGGTTATAGACCTGAACATGGCAAGGGCAGTTCATTGGCTTAATGGCGTAATCACGCTGCTCCGATGTCGTCGTGAACATATCCGCCTGAAACTTTTCCCAATGACCAGACTTCTCCCAGAGGGTCCTTGACACCACTAATGGCGTCCTGATCTCCTCATAGCCATGATCACGGAAGATGCCACGCATGTACTGCTCGACGATCTGCCAAAGCGTCCATCCCTTGGGATGCCAGAACACCATCCCCGGAGCTTCTTCCTGCATATGAAAGAGATCAAGCGTCTTGCCGATTTTTCGGTGATCGCGGCGCTCTGCTTCTTCCAGGCGAACGAGGTATTCCTTAAGATCCTTCTTGTCGCCCCATGCCGTCCCGTAAATCCGTTGCAACATCTCATTGCGCGAATCACCGCGCCAATAGGCGCCGGCAATCTTCATTAATTTGAACGCACGAAGCTTCCCGGTATCCGGAACGTGCGGTCCCCGACAAAGATCAGTAAAGTCGCCTTGCCGGTAAAGCGAAATCACCTGTCCTTCAGGGATATCGCGAATAATTTCAGCCTTGTAGGCCTCACCAATGCCTTCAAAATAGGCGGCGGCCTCATCTCTTGGCATCTCCTTCCGCTCCACCTCGAGCGCTTCTGAAGCCAGTGCCTCCATGGTCTTCTCGATCGCTACGAGATCCTCGGGCGTAAACGGGCGCTCATAGGAAAAATCGTAGTAAAAACCGTTATCCACCACGGGGCCTATGGTCACTTGAGCCGTTGGATAGAGGGCTTTGACCGCCTGCGCCAAAAGATGCGCTGTGGAATGCCTGATCACATCCACCCCATCAACATCCCGTGACGTCACAATCGACACCCGCGAATCCCGCTCAACCAGCGTCGACAGATCGACCAACGCATCCTCGATGCGTCCCGCAATGGCCGCCTTGGCAAGGCCAGCACCGATGGATTCTGCCACCGCCATCAGGGTGACGGGCCGATCAAACTCTCGGCGTGAACCATCAGGAAGTGTTATGACGGGCATGAAAAACCTCACGGACAAAAAAAGCACCGCACAGCGATGCTTTTCTTTATTTGGTAGGCGCGATTGGACTCGAAGAAGCCCCGACCATGGCCGGGGCTTCTGATGATCAGCCGGCATCAGCCGCTGATCGTCCTCTTGGCAAGAGGCCTGATTACATCATGCCATCCATGCCGCCCATACCACCCATGCCGCCCGGCATCGCCGCATCGGCCTTAGGCTCTTCAGCAATCATGGCCTCGGTCGTAATCATCAAACCCGCCACGGACGCCGCATTCTGGAGGGCTGAACGGGTGACCTTGGCAGGATCGAGAATACCGAAAGCCACCATGTCACCGTATTCACCATTTGCCGCGTTGTAACCATAGTTACCGGAACCTTCAGAGACCTTATTAAGGACGACTGAGGATTCTTCACCCGCATTAGCGACGATCTGACGCAGCGGCTCTTCCATGGCACGACGGGCAATAGTGATCCCCACATCCTGATCATGATTGGCACCCTTAAGGTCCTTGATCTTCTGCAGTGCGCGGATCAGAGCTACGCCACCACCCGGAACGATCCCTTCCTCAACGGCAGCGCGAGTAGCATGCAGAGCATCTTCAACACGCGCCTTCTTTTCCTTCATTTCGACTTCAGTGGCCGCGCCAACCTTAATGACAGCGACACCGCCGGCAAGCTTTGCCAAACGTTCCTGAAGCTTTTCACGATCGTAATCCGAACTGGTTTCCTCCGCCTGCTTCCGGATTTGGACAATACGGCCCTGGATCTTATCGGAGCTGCCTGCACCATCAATGATCGTGGTTTCTTCCTTGCTGATCTGAACCCGCTTGGCGGTCCCAAGATCCTCAACGGTCGCCTTCTCGAGAGAAAGACCGACTTCTTCAGAGATCACCGTACCACCGGTCAGAATGGCAATATCCTCGAGCATCGCCTTGCGACGATCGCCAAAGCCAGGCGCCTTAACAGCCGCAACTTTCAGAATGCCACGGATATTGTTGACCACCAGAGTCGCCAGCGCTTCGCCCTCGACATCCTCTGCGATAATCAACAAGGGGCGGCCTGCTTTAGCGACGCCTTCAAGCACGGGAAGAAGGTCACGGATATTGGAAACCTTCTTTTCGTAGATCAGGATGAGTGGATTCTCAAGATCCGCACTCATGCTCTGCTGATTGTTGACGAAATAGGGTGACAAGTAACCACGATCAAACTGCATCCCCTCAACCACGTCGAGGGTATTTTCAAGACCTGAACCGTCTTCAACGGTGATCACGCCTTCCTTGCCCACCTTATCCATAGCATCAGCGATAATCTTACCAATCGCTTCATCGGAATTAGCTGAAATGGATCCGACTTGGGCAATCGCGTTGCTGTCAGCACAAGGTACCGACATCGCATGAATCGCTTCAACCGCAGCGGCAGCGGCCTTATCAATACCGCGCTTCAGATCCATTGGGTTGAGGCCTGCCGCTACCGACTTAAGACCCTCGACCAGGATGGATTGTGCAAGAACGGTTGCGGTGGTGGTGCCATCGCCAGCGATATCGGAGGTCTTGGAAGCCACTTCCTTGACCAGCTGAGCGCCCATGTTTTCGAACTTATCGGTCAGTTCGATTTCCTTCGCGACGGATACACCGTCCTTGGTGACGGTCGGGGCACCGAAGCTCTTGTCGAGGACGACATTACGACCCTTAGGACCCAATGTCACCTTGACGGCCTGGGCCAGAATATTAACGCCCCGCATCATGCGGCTACGGGCGTCATCACCAAATCTTACGTCTTTTGCTGCCATGTTGATTTACCTTTTCAATAATCTACTGAATCGTCAAAAAATCGGATCGATTAGCCTTCAAGAATCGCAATGATGTCGTCTTCACGCATCACTAGAATGTCCTGACCATCGATCTTCACCTCGGTACCGGAATATTTCCCAAACAGCACCTTGTCACCCGCCTTAACACCCAGTGGGCGAACCTGACCGTTATCAAGGACTTTGCCGTTGCCGGCAGCAATCACTTCCCCACGAATCGGCTTCTCAGCCGCCGAATCAGGAATCACGATCCCGCCTGGTGAGGTCTTTTCCTCTTCAAGACGCTTCACAATGACGCGGTCGTTTAATGGACGAATATTCATCAACTACTCCTTAGTAAGCTTTACTGGACAAAAAATGGGGCTGCATCTTCCATGCTGAAGGCCTTGCGTGGCCCCAGCCACCTCAAAGACCTGTTAGCACTCAGCAAGCGCGAGTGCTAATAATAATGACGCTCCTCAATCTGTCAAGACAAGGGGCCGAGCGTTTTAACAACACAGGGGAGATGGGGACGTCGGGCACCGCTTTCAAGCC
The DNA here is from genome assembly GCA_009922685.1 of Gammaproteobacteria bacterium. Taxonomy (GTDB): domain Bacteria; phylum Pseudomonadota; class Gammaproteobacteria; order Methylococcales; family Methylococcaceae; genus UBA6136. Next base: position 43,761 of record RFVA01000006.1, read on the forward strand.
CGCCACGAGGGATGTTTTTTTGAAAAAGTCTTTCGGATCATTTTGGGCGCTCTTAAGGCCCCGGGCGAGACGATATCAGCGCCTCCTTTTGACCCAGGCGATAGGATAACGCCCGCAGCAGGTGGCTTTATCCTTATAAATACGAGTGCTCAGCTAGTCTTTAACCGGCCGCTTCTCAAGTTTTCTTTGAAGCGATCGCCGATGCATCCCGAGCGCCCTGGCGGCAGCAGAAATATTGCCGCCATGCTCCACCAGCACTTTCTGGAGGTGCTCCCATTCAAGTCGACGAACGGACAAGGGCTTTTCCTTGATTTCAACAAACTCATCCCCCTCATGTTTATGAAGGGCCGCCACAATCTCTTCGGCGTCTGCAGGCTTTGCCAGGTAATGGACTGCCCCAAGCTTAATGGCCTCAACGGCGGTCGCAATGCTAGCGAACCCGGTGAGCATCACAATCCGGGTATTGGCATCCAGCTCATGAAGCCGCTTGACCAGAACCAGTCCAGACTCCTGCCCAATACGAAGATCGATGACGGCGTATTCAGGCTCGATAGACTCTGCCAGTGCAATGCCCGCATCCACGTCCGTGGCCGCATGCACCTCAAACCCACGCCGCTGGAGGGCGTCCTCGAGCACCTTGCAAAAGGTTTCATCATCATCCACCAGCAACAAGGTCGGTTGCTGAGAGGCATCACTCAATTCATCATCATCGAATAGCGCTTCGGTCACTCCCACCCCCAGGTGCTCTTCTCGTTCTCTACTTAGAACCCGCTTCGTCATCCCGCTGATTGACATCCCCGCCGCTTTTGGCTCAGCCTTAGGGCGTGATCAGTTCATTTTTTTGTCTCATCGGGGCGACGCGCCCCCCGGCGAAAACCACGACAAGACACTCCGCCGCGGAGACCCTCGGACGTCCATCGCCTCGCTCAAGGCTGAATCCAGTGGCCATCTACCGGCAATTCGATCTTGGTGCAGGTTCCCTTACTTTTCCGCCGGGGCGTCATCTCAATGACCCCGCCCAGGCGGTTAATCGTCGAAAAGGCCAAAAACAAGCCAACACCCAGCCCCTGATCCTTCGTAGTCACCGGAACCTTACCAATAAGACTGGAGACATCCGGTGATAGACCAGGACCCGTATCCAGAATCCGCAAGGTCGCAAGCCGATGATCCCAACGAACATGAAGAGCCATTCCCTCCTCCGAAACCTCCGCCGCATTGTTCAGAATATTGATCAGCGCATGCGTCAGCGTCAGCTCGGCCAAAAATCCAGGCGGCGGCAAGGGACCCGCCTTGCGATAATCAAGATCAACACCGGGCAACTGCTGCTGCCAACTGGCAACCACATCATCAAGATAACCCGTCAGCGAGGTCAAACGGCCGCTCTCGGCCCGAATCTCACCGGCGGTTGCTGACATCACAGAAAGTGCCTGTTTGCACCGAGCAACCTGCTCTCGAAGAATCCGCATCTTATCTGCAAGGTCACTTTCGGCACTGGAATCACACTGGTTCTCTATCTCACGAATCAAGATCGCCATCGTTCCAAGCGGAGTCCCCATCTCATGGGCTGCGCCCGCGGCCAACGTCCCCAGAGCGACAACGCGCTCATTCCGGAGGGTTTGCTCCCGGACCTCGGCCAAGCTCCGCTCCCGCGCACGGAGGTTCTTCGCCATTTCAACGACGAAATAGGCGACCATGACCGCACTAAAAACGAAACCAAACCACATCCCAAACACATGGAGATCAAGATCGTGCTGCGGCATCATGGCATGCATATTGTGCATCGCATGGGGGGCCCTTGGATCCTGAAAGAGGACAGGCTGAATATCAGGCAGGGGATGATAATAGGTCATCAAGAGGGTGTAACAGCCCGAGGTGAACATGACCATGTACCAGGTGTATTCTTGGGGTAGCACCGTTGCGGCGATGATTAATGGCAGCAGGAAGAACCACGCCACCGGATTCGTCGCACCACCCGTGAAGTAGAGGATCGCCGTAATAGCAAGGACATCACAGGAGAGCTGCATAAAAAGCTCCATCTCCAGAATGGGTTCTTTCGATGACAGCCGGAGCCATGTCCACCAATTAAAGAGGGACAATAAGGTCAATATGCCCCACAGAGGGACTTCCTGCAGCGGTATATCAAGACCGTAAAGGCTGATAAAGATGATCAGCCCCTCTCCCACAATCATTAAATTGCGTAAGACAAATAACCATCTAAGGTTTTGCCTTGCATCATGCTCGAGATGCGTGGGCGAAGGTATGCTGGATAAGGGTTCGGTATTCATCAACATCAAACCATTCATTAAGACCATTAGCGACCACTGATGCGTCAATTTGTCACATTCCGGCCACCCCGTCATCACGATAAAATAACCGCTTCAGTGTAGAGCAACACTGTTGTCAGTCTGGGCTTAAAGGCACGGACTGACCTCCTTCAGCTTAGAGCAGGGACATCAAACCCCTGCTTTTTTTATTGCTCAGGCGACATCTCATCATCGACATCATCCGGCGTCAACGATTTAGCCTCAAAACAAACACCAAGCCCTGAGAGCCCGCAATATCCGTTCGGATGAACGGCAAGATACTGCTGATGATAGTCTTCGGCATAGAAGAAGACAGGGGCTTTGGCTACTTCCGTCGTAATGACCTCCTCTCGCCCCGCCGCGATCATCGCCTTCTGATAAAGATCAAGACTCTTTATCACGCAACGCTCATCCTCGGGACACTCGGTATAAACAGCAGATCGGTATTGGGTTCCGCGATCATTACCTTGCCGCATTCCCTGCGCCGGGTGGTGCGACTCCCAGAACACTTTTAATAAGCGGCTCAATGGCAGCACGAGCGGATCGAAGACCACCATAACTACCTCGGCGTGCCCGGTCCTTCCCGAACAGACCTCTTCATAGGTCGGATTGGGCGTAAAGCCACCGGCATACCCCACTGCTGTCGTATAGACACCGTCCATGGACCAGAATTTTCGTTCGGCACCCCAAAAACAGCCCATACCGAAATAAATGGTCTTTAATCCTCGAGGGAACGGCGGTTTTATGGGATGACCATGAACGACGTGCACTGAAGAAGTCGCTATCGGGTCAGATCTGCCAGGCAGGGCATCAGCTTCCTCTAGCCGTGAAAGCCCCACCTCTTTCAACCAAAGTCGCGTTACATCAAACACTCCGCCATCCTCCCTCGAGATTTAGCCTGCCTAAGAACTCGCATCGCCACCCCCTCTTTATATCATCGACCTCATTGAAATCGATCAACACGCTGCCTCACAATAAGGGATGAATGACCTTAGAGAGAAAACCCCAGCATGCCGTCCACCGACTCCTTTCAACGCTTTCATTTTGAACACCTAGGCATCCGAGGCGAAATCGTTCGCCTTGAGGATGTCTGGTTGGCCACACAAGGGGCCTCCCACTACCCTTGCCGTGTTGCCGCGCCACTTGGCGAGGCCATGGTGGCCGTTCTCTTACTTTCTGGCACCATCAAGTTTGAGGGGTCCTTGATCCTTCAAGTTCAAGGAAGTGGGCCCATTAAAACACTCGTCGCACAAGCAACCCATCAGCGAACGATTCGGGGACTTGCGCATTTTGAATCGGAACCCTCTGGAGCATCCCTTGATCAATTGTTTGGTGAAGGACGCATGGTCATCACGATTCAGAATCGCGACATGGAGCCTTACCAGGGAATCGTCGCGCTCGAGGGTGGCTCTCTCGCGGAGGCCATTGAAGGTTACTTTGATCGCTCGGAACAGCTCCCAACCCGGCTCTGGCTGACCGCCAACCAGCACCGCGCCGGCGGTCTTTTTCTCCAGGCACTACCAGGACATGAACGGGATGAGGATGACTGGAATCGGATCCATCATCTGGCGGCTACCGTGACCCCTGAAGAGCTTTTAGGACTCCCACCCGAGGATCTTTTATTTCGACTGTTTCATGAAGAAACCGTTCGGCTGCAAGCGCCTGAAATCGTCCGCTTCCGATGTGGCTGCAGCCGCACCCGCATCGAGTCGGTTCTTATGGCGCTGGGCCCTCAGGAAGTCCAAAGCTTGTCTGAACGGGATGAAGTGATCTCGGTACATTGCGAGTTCTGTAACCGAGAGTATGTGTTTGATCGCGTCGATACGACGGGCTTATTCCTCGCATCAGGAGGCCTCTCACCCAACACCACGCGTCAATAATGAGAGGAACCCATCACCACCCAAGTCCCCAAAGGGGCTTGGGTGGTGATCTCCCGGACTAGAGCCAATAAACAAAGATAAAGAGGCCCAGCCAAACGACGTCGACAAAATGCCAGTACCAAGCTGCCGCCTCAAACGCAAAATGATTGTGGCTGCTGAAGTGGCCCCGCAGACTGCGGATCAGCACGATCAGAAGAAAGATGGCACCGATAGTGACATGAAGACCATGAAAACCGGTCAGCATGAAGAATGTGGAGCCATAGATGCCTGTACCAAGCGTCAGCCCCATTTCTGAATAGGCCTCATGGTATTCGACTCCCTGGAGGAAGACGAATCCAAAACCCAGAAGGACGGTGAGGGCAAGACCGATGATCAGCTGGCGACGATTATCCTTGAGTAGCCCCCAATGCGCCCAAGTCACGGTCACTCCACTGGTGAGAAGAATCAGGGTATTGATGGCCGGAATCCCCCAAGCCGCCATCGGCTCAAATTCACCTTCCTCATTACCCCCAATATGGCCCGGACCATTGGTGGGCCAGACATTCTTAAAAGTATCCCAAAGGAACTGATGGGTTGAGTGAACGCCCGTTCCGGGTGTGTCCCCCCCAAGCCAAGGCAGCGCAAGGTCTCGGCAATAGTAAAGTGCGCCAAAAAAGGCGGCGAAGAAGAAGACCTCTGAGGTAATGAACCAAATCATTCCCATCTTGAAGGATATTTCAACCTGGTGATTATAAAGACCGCCGATACTCTCGCGGATAATGGCCGCGAACCAGATGAACATCATGTAAATGATGGTCCCCGCCCCAACCCACATCATGGTGGGCCCGATATCGGAGCCATTCAGGTAATTTGAGAAACCCGCCAGGAGGACAAAGAGACCGATGGAGCCAATAATGGGCTGGGTGGCCTTGTGAGGCAGAAAGTAAGATCCATGTAGCGCCATGAGTATTTCCCCTGATCAATAACTGATAAAACGCTCAGCACCTACTGAGGGCTGATATCGAAAAACGTATACGACAAGCTAACGTCTCCCACCGTCTGCGGAAGCTCGGGATCAATGGCAAATCGAACGACCATCTCCCGCTCTTGATGCGGCTCAAAACGCTGCTCGTTAAAACAGAAACATTCACTCTTTTTCAAAAACTGAGTGGTCCATCCCGGCGCAATACTGGGAATCGCTCGACCGATCAAGGCTTTATCTGAGCGGTTGACACCATAGAACGTGACCGTCTGATACTCCCCCGGATGAACCTTGATCTTGTTCACAGCCGCTCTAAATTCAAGCGGCATTGACCCATTCACTGTCGTCACAAACTCAACCGTCACCCATCGTGATTGATCAACCCGGGCCATCATTTCGGCCTGAGCTTCCGTTTTGACCTTACCGTTGAGCCCGGTCAGTTCACAAAAGACATCGTAAAGCGGCACCAAGGCAAAACCAAAACCAAACATGGCGATGACCACAAGGACGACGGAGATCAGCACCTTGGCATTTGAACGCCGCTGAGGTACCGGGCTCATGGGAGTCCGGTACCTTTCATGACGTGGTAAATAGCAAGGACATAGAGACTGACCGCCACACCCCCAAAGAAGAGCGCCATCAGGATGTTTTTTGTTCTGAGCTTCATCCCTTCATACACTCAACGTTAAAGTCTGATCGCCAATGGCCCGCCCTAGTGAACGTTGGGAGGCGTTTCCCACGTGTGATAAGGCGCTGGCGATGGCAGGGTAAACTCAAGCCCATGCTCGCTGGCACCTTCCCAGACCTCGCCACTCGCATGCTCACCGTGACCACTCATACACCTGAACACGATGTAGCAGAAAATGAGTTGTGAAAACCCAAAAATGAAGGCGCCGACCGAGGACCAGGCATTGAATTCAGCAAATTGCAGCGCGTAGTCTGGAATTCGTCTTGGCATTCCAGCCAACCCGAGGAAATGCTGCGGGAAAAAGCAGAGATTTACCGAGAGGGTTGTCAGCCAAAAATGCAGTTGCGCCAATCGCTCGTCGTACATGCGTCCCGTCCACTTGGGCAACCAATAGTAGACCCCACCAATGATGGCAAACACCGCCCCAGAAACAAGTACATAGTGAAAATGAGCCACGATGAAATAGGTGTCGTGGTACTGCAGATCCGCCGGTGAGATGGACATCATCAGACCGGTGAAGCCGCCCAGGGTGAACAGCACCACAAAAGCGATCGCCCAGAGCATGGGTGATTCAAAGGTAATGGCCCCCTTCCACATCGTCGAGATCCAGTTGAACACCTTGACTCCGGTGGGCACCGCAATCAGCATGGTGGCGTAGGTGAAATAGAGTTCGCCCTCAATCGGCATTCCGACCGTGTACTGATGGTGCGCCCAGACAATGAAGGACAGGAAACCAATCGAGGCCGTGGCATAGACCATCGAGGAGTAACCAAACAAAGGCTTCCTGGAAAAAGTCGGGATGATTTGTGAAACGATCCCGAAAGAAGGCAGGATCAGCACGTAGACCTCGGGGTGCCCAAAGAACCAGAACAGATGTTGATAAAGGACCGGATCACCGCCACCCGCCGCATTAAAGAAGCTGGTACCAAAGAACTTGTCCGTCAGCAACATGGTCACCGCGCCCGCAAAAACAGGCATGATCGCGATCAAAAGAAAGGCGGTGATCAGCCAAGTCCATACGAACAGCGGCATTTTCATCAGGGTCATGCCAGGTGCCCGCATGTTGAGGATTGTCACGATGATATTGATCGCGGCGAGAATCGAAGAGACCCCGAGAATATGGATAGTAAAGATCGTAAAAGGAAAGGCTGCTCCCGTCTGGAGAACCAACGGCGGGTATAGCGTCCAGCCAGCCGCTGCCGCACCCCCTTCCATAAACAAGGTGCTGACCAGCATCAAGGCGGCAAAGGGCAACAACCAGAAGCTCCAATTATTGAGTCGAGGTAAGGCCATATCGGGCGATCCGATCATCATCGGAATCATCCAGTTAGCAAGGCCCGCAAAGGCAGGCATGACCGCCCCGAAAACCATAATCAGCGCATGCAGCGTCGTCATCGAGTTAAAGAACATCGGGTCGACAAACTGCATGCCAGGCTCAAACAGCTCCGCTCTGATCACCAGCGCCATGGCGCCACCGACCATAAACATGATCAAGGAGGTCACCATGTAGAGCGTGCCGATGTCCTTGTGATTAGTGGTTGTCACCCATCTCATCAGGCCCTTGGCCGGACCGTGGTCATGGTGATCGTCATGAATGGCCGAAACTGACATAGGATTCACCTCAAAAATGGGTACGTTGATTTAGTGGGCCGCGATGTCGGCGGGCTGCACCAAATCACCGGTGCTGTTGCCGAACGCGTTACGCTGATAAGTAATGACCGCCGCAACCTCTTGAGGTTTCAGGATATTGCGGAATGACGCCATCAAAGGTGGCTTGCCATTAAGGACCAGTTGAATGTGGGCTGCCAGGGGACCTTGGACCACCTGACTGCCGTGAATCGCAGGAAAGAGACCCTGAATGCCTTCCCCATTCGCCTGATGACAACTCTGGCAATGGCTTTCATAGACTTCCTTGCCCAACGTCATGGCGACCTCTTGGGTCAAAGGTTCACCGATCTCGGCCGGCGCGGAACTCATCGCCTCGCCGGTAGCTGCAGCTACTTGGAGAGGCTCTGGTTGATGATCGTTGGATTTTTCTTGATGACTGGCTGAGTCATCGACCGCCACGATGGGCGCGCCCTTTTGAGCAGCCAGCCACTCACGATATTCCGCCTCCGGCTTTGCGATCACGACGATCGGCATGAAGGCATGATCCCGGCCGCAGAGCTCCGTACACTGACCACGATAGGTACCCGGTTTCTCAATCGTTGCCCAGCCATCGGTAATAAAGCCTGGAATAGTGTCTTTTTTCCAGCCAAGGTCCGGCACCCACCAGGCGTGAATCACATCGCCGCCTGTAAAAAGGAATCGGACCTTCTTGCCCACAGGGAGAACCAAGGGGTGATCCACATCGAGAAGATAATGATCCACGGTAGCAGGGTCGATACCGGAACCCAATTGACGCGCTTCATTGCTCTTGGCTGAGAGCGTACTGAAGAAACTGACTCCCTCATCAAGATAGTCATATTTCCATTTCCACTGATACCCCGTCACCTTCACCGTGAGATCTGCTCCGGAAGTATCGTAGGCTTTGATCATCACCCGCGTCGCCGGAACCGCCATTCCCAGCAAAATCAGGAATGGAATGATGGTCCAAAGGATTTCAATCTTGGTGTTCTCATGAAACTGTGCCGGCACGACACCCTTTGACTTCCGGTGATGGATTAACGAGTAGACCAGAATCCCATAGACCAAGACGCCAATGCCTACGCAGATCCAGAAGATCAGCATATGCAGATCATGGATATCACGACTGAGCTCGGTGACGCCTTCAGTCAGATTGAGTGCGTAATCAGCAGAAGCCTCACTAGCGACCGCTAACCCACTCACCGCCAGTAAAGTCATTAATTTCTTCACGAAACCCTCTCTCTACAGTCGCTCGGACCAACGATTGGCCTTGCTATATATATGTCAAAAAATATTTTTGCTGCACCCAAAAGTCAGTTCCCTCTCATGAACACATCCTGAATGGATATTCAGGCGTATCCCTTCGATAAGGTCTCTGCCTTAGGCAGCCAATCACTCAATTGGTTGCGTCGCCAGCGAAGATGCAGCCCCCCCTTTATAAGGGAGTCTTTCCCGCCCATCTTTGCGCGCTTCCATATTATTATTTGACGGCAATCTGGGCCATCTAAAGCCCTTCAAGCGATCCCACGATCCAAATAAAAGAATCGTATGCGCCGACATTGCCTCTGCTTCAGCGTGATGAGTTCCCAGTGGAATCACGATCATCTCAAACCAGACCCGATGATCAAGAGCGCCTAATCTCCCAAGGAATTTTATCCCGACGCGCCGGCCCAATGGCCGACCATCTCCCAAGGATCAACTACACCCAGCTTAAATGCTAGCTGAAGGCGCCACAAGGCGCAAGATTTCAACAATCTCTATATGGTTATTGGTCGCCAAAACAGCACCCCCCTGAAGAGGCTCAAAGGGCATTTTTAAGAGAGGCGGGCCTATAATTTCTTCAAGGGCATAGAGCATGTCTTGAGACGCCTGAGATTGAGGCGATAACTCATTAGCTATCCAGCCCCCCATCACGAGACCCGAATCCAAAATAGCTTCAGCGGTCAAACGCGCGTGGTTAATGCAGCCCAGACGAAGACCCACCACCAAAACTACCGGGAGATCAAACCGTCGCGCAAGATCTGCCATATCTTCATCATCATTAAGTGGAACTCGCCAGCCACCCACCCCTTCAACCACAACACAATCAGCCAAAGCAGCCAATCGATCCAATGCTTCAACCAGCCGGTTGAGATCGACAACGACACCTTCGACCCTGGCCGCAAGGTGGGGAGAGGCCGCCATCCTAAAAAGAGACGGATTGACCCAATCATAGGGAATATCGAGCCCTGCAGCCCGCTGAAGCGCTAGGGCATCGTCATTTAACCACACGTCCCCGACTTTGACCGCGCCACTGGCCACCGGCTTCATGGCGGCCACTTTTAACCCTGTAGACTTGAGCGCCCTCACTAAACGAACGGCCACATGGGTCTTCCCAATACCGGTATCGGTTCCCGTCACCAAAATTCCACGCCGCTTCATCGGCAGTCACTCTTTGGCCGATAAAAAGAGCCGATTACGACATCGAAAGTCGCTAGGATCATCGGCCCCAAAGGCCCTTCGATCACCGGATAGGCGGCCATCATTTTAAGGAAACGGCCTTTTCCGGTCAGATAACCAGCCCGACCGGGCATTTGGTTGCTGGCGCCAATCCCTTTTAGTTCGCGCATGAGGGTCATGACATCAGGGTATTCGAGGTGATGCCGTCTTGAGAACACCTCAGAACCACAAAAACCTGCCCCTTCGATGGCCTCATTGAGATCGGCTACAGAAAAAAAGGGATTGACGTGCACCGCCTCATCCACGTCCTTCCATGCATCCCGCAACTCCACCAAGGTCTGAGGACCAAAGGTGGTAAAGAACATCTGCCCACCGGGCTTCAAGACCCTGAAGCTCTCTCTAAACACGTCCAAAGGGGAAGCACACCACTGAATAGCCATGTTGGAGAAGACCACATCAAAAACCCCATCAGCCAGCGGTAGTGATTCGGCATCGCCGACGAGGCAGGTCTTAAGCCCCTGATTGAATGCGTGTCGCATCATTCCTTCCGCCAGATCAAGGGCGACGACTTTGGCCCCTGGCAGGGCCAACTCGAGCGCAAAAGCCCCGCGACCGGTCCCTGCCCCAAGATCCAGAACCCAGGGGGCATCAAGGTCATCGGGAAGGCGCTCAATCAATTCAAGGGCCGAGGCGCCCTGAAGTTTGGCCAGGGCATCGTAAGCTGTCGCTGCACGACCAAAGGATCGCGCGATCAAGGTCTTATGGGGATAAATCGCAGGGGACCCCATAACACTCATCGAGGGACCCTCAGAAGAAAGTCACGTAAAAATAAAGCCACTTCATCACGGTGGGTCCAAAAAGGAAGATGCGCGGCACCTTTGAGGATACAAAGGTCGATCTCCGATCGCAGCACTCTCATCTTATCCGCCACAGCGATCGGGACGAGTCGATCCAGACCACCAAGGATGACAGCAACCGGCACCGAAAGTCTCTCAAAATCGGACCTTAGATCCTGATCCAACAGCAAAGAAAGACCCCCCTCAAGGGCCTTAGGGTCGGCTAGGGGGCGCGCAGCGACGGCTTCCTTGATTCGCCTTGCCATATCACGCGCATCGGGCTGACCCAAGGTTTGCAAACCCACAAACCGCTTCATGGTGCCCTGAAAATCCTCCTCCAATTGCGCCGCCATCTCCACTAAAAGACTTCTGGGCACGCCAGGCCAATCAGCCGCCTCTATAAATAAGGGCGAACTGGCCATCAAGGTAAGACTTAAAAGACGCTCTGGCGCGGCACCGGCGACGAGGCTGGCCAATACGCCCCCAAGAGACCAACCGAGCCAATGTGCGCGGGGCGGCGCGACCTTCAGGAGCATCTTGATCAGATCCTCCTGCTGCCAAGAACCTTGAGGACTGAAACCATGCCCCGGAAGATCTAAAAGGGTGATAGAAAAATCCTGCGACAGCTGATCGGCAAAATCCTTTAGTAAACCGCCATGCATACCCCAGCCATGGATGATCAAAAGATCAGGCCCACCCCCCCAACGCTCAACATAAAGATCCTTCAATGGCTGCGCCGTCATGGCCTTGGATCTTCAACTAGAGACGATGGCAGTGCTCGAAAGCCATCCGATAGGGCTTCCAAAAGAGCATCAACCTGATCGTGAGTATGGCCAGCCGTGAGGGTCACGCGAAGTCTTGCCGTTCCCCTTGGAACCGTCGGAGGACGAATAGCCGTGACCAAAAAGCCCCGATCCAATAACTGATCAGCCAAGGCGGTTGCCACCAAAGGGCTGCCACATAAAAAAGGCTGTATGGGTGATCTCGATGCCATCAAAGGCAAATGAAGATCCGTAGCCCCTTGTCGAAGCCTTTCAATCAACCCCCGAAGATGCTCACGGCGCCACCCTTCCTCTTGAATGAGGGTCAGCGACGCCATCGTCGCCACAGCCAGTGCCGGCGGCAAGGCCGTGGTGTAGATCGCGGTCCGGGCTCGCTGCAATAAATAATCGATCAAGTCCTTATGACCGGCCACAAAGGCACCAAAGGTGCCAAAGGCCTTACCCAAGGTGCCCATGAGTATCGGGACCTCCCCCTGACCGAGTGCCAGAGATTCCAGGAGCCCTGCCCCTGTCTCACCAAGAACTCCCAGCCCATGAGCATCGTCAATCATCAATAAGGCGCCCGCCTTCAGAGCCACCGCCGAAAGACCCATCACATCGGCGGTATCCCCATCCATACTGAAGACGCCATCACTCACAATCAATTGACCCTCCCCTGAAGACAGCAAAGGAACTGATCCATGGGGGTAACGCTTAAGCTTGGCTCCAGACAGCCGGGCCCCATCAAGCAAGGAGGCATGATTCAAACGATCCTCGAAAATGGTTCCGGCTCGCCCCACGAGCGCATCGATCACGCCCAGATTAGCCATATAGCCTGTAGAAAATAACAGCGCCCGATCGCGATGCGTGAATGCGGCCAAGGCTTCTTCTAACTCTTGATGCGGCAGGCTGTGGCCACAGACCAAATGCGAGGCCCCAGAACCAACGCCAAATTCCGATGCACCCCTTCTTAGCGCGTCCACTACGCGAGGATGATTGGCCAAACCGAGATAATCATTGCTGCAGAAATTCAGCAAAGGACGACCCTCCAGAATGACTGAGACCCCCTGAGGTGTCGACAGCATCTTTCTTCGGCGAGTCAGCCCTTGAGAATCGATCTCCTTCAGTCTCTCCGACAACCCCTCGGCCGCGCTCATGAACTGGCCACCTCGAAATGGAATTAATCGGCTTCCGCGTAAAATCCAGACATGCGAATACCCAGGCGTCTAAATAAAAGCCGATCCGTTTCAGCAACCGGATTCTCGGTCGTCAATAACCGTTCGCCATAGAAAATGGAGTTAGCCCCCGCCATAAAACAAAGAGCTTGCATTTCATCACTCATCTCCGATCGACCCGCGGACAGCCGGACACGCGACTTGGGCATCATGATTCGGGCCGCCGCAATCGTCCTCACAAAATCCAAAGGATCAAGCGCATCCACATCACTCAGGGGCGTCCCCTCCACCTTGACCAGAAGATTGATCGGCACACTTTCTGGATGACGAGGCATATTGGCCAATTGGATGAGCAACCCCGCTCGATCCTCCAGCCCTTCCCCCATCCCCACAATGCCTCCGCAGCAGACATTCAAACCCGCCTCACGGACCCGCTCGAGAGTGTCGAGACGATCCTGATAGGTTCGGGTAGAAATAATTTCGGAGTAATAGGCCTCAGAGGTATCGAGATTGTGATTGTAGTAATCCAGTCCAGACGCCTTGAGTTGATGCGTCTGCTGATCCGTCAACATCCCCAGCGTCACACAGGTCTCCATTCCCAGCGCCTTGACCTCCTCAATCATCTCGCAGACGCGATCAATATCGCGATCACTGGGGCTTCGCCAAGCGGCCCCCATACAGAAACGACCCGCTCCCTCCGCTTTTGCTCTGCGAGCAGCCTCGATGACATCAGCAATCGGTAATAAAGACTCTTGGCCGAGTCCCGTCTGATAGTGGGCACTTTGTGGACAATAGGCACAATCTTCAGAACAAGAGCCCGTTTTAATGCTCAACAGACTGGAGACCTGCACTTCATTGGGATCAAAGTGCTCGCGATGGATGGTCTGGGCGTGAAATAAAAGATCCGAAAACGGCTGATTGAGGAGTGCCTTGACTTCCAGAAGGCCCCAATCATGACGAATCGACTCAGAAAGGACCTTGAGATCCAAACGGCTTTGATCAACAACCCAATCCTGAACTGACATGCGACATCTCCCTTGAACCTTGAGGGGTCTAAAGACGAGCACCAATGGTCAACGCGCTCGCCCCAAAAAAAGTTTACAGCTGGTCGTAAATTATACTGTTTTGTCTGAGACGCGCACCCAAAAGGCTTCGCCTCCCTCCAGCCCCCACCAAAAAGTCTCATCCTGTTCAACTAAAGTGGCCTTTCAAGCGTTAATATCGTGGTCATTCATTCATCGAGACCCGCATGAAGGCTTCAAGACGATCCCATGACAGCCAAGGACGAGGGCTGTCAGGGCTTATATTATTGACCCTCGCACTGATCGTTTCAGCGGCCGAACCCCCCATACCCGAGGGTCCTTGGGAGGGCTTTCCGAGAACCCAGCCAGAGATCCGTTATGAATCTGATCTCGGCGCCAATAAAAATTATGTTTTTGGAGTCACCAAGTCATTTCCGCCCTATAAGGACCCGGATCGCGCTGAAGTTGAAGATTTAAAGAGCCCTCTCGACAACCCCGCGTTCAGCAGTTACAACCTGATCGTCATTGTCAATAAGTCCACGCACCCTTTGTGGGGTCCTGGTCAAACCCTGAGGGTTTACCAGCGGGGTAAAGGACTGCTCTATTATTGGCTCATCTCTTCAGGAGCCAAAGGTCATGAGACCACATCAGGGTACTTCAGACCGCTGATGTTTTCCTCACGCCATTGGTCAGGTAAATACGATGCCCCCATGCTTTGGGCGGTCTTTTTCAATGGCGGGATGGCACTTCATTCCTCGCTTGATCGGGAATCAATGAGGGAAATGGGCCAAGCAGGCGCCTCACATGGATGCGTGCATGTCGAGGACTATCGCGCGGAAGAGCTCTTCCATTTGGTAGGGCAAAGCGGTTTCGGATCCGTCGATGTGATCGACCGCCAGCAAGGCCTAAAGACCGGCGCCAAAGTAGCGTCCTACCGGACGCTGATTATCGTCGGCCCAACCCAGTACTGGGATACAAGAAGCTCCGTTAAAGCCTCCCCCTCTCAACCTAGATCCCAGAAAAAAACACCCGCGACGTCACCCCAAAAGAAGCACCGTGTCGACCCTAAAAAGCCAACGGGTTCACCCCCTCAAAAACGCAAGCATTGAAGATTCAGCTGGCCGAATCGCCAAAGATGGCGAGAACCGGGGCATGATCGGATGGACGCTCAAGCCCTCTTGGACCTTGATCCACCTCACACGAAAGGCAAGCCGACATCAAAGCCTCTGTCGCAAGGATATGATCAATGCGGAGCCCAAGATTGCGGCGGAACCCGTTCATGCGGTAGTCCCACCAGGTATAAGTCTTTTCTGGCTGATCGAATCGGCGGAGGCTGTCGATCAACCCGATCCCCAAGAGAGCCTCAAAGGCCGCTCGCTCAGGTGCACTGCAGAGCAGCTTGTTTTCGAAGGCCACCGGGTCATAGACATCCCGATCGGCGGGCGCAATATTAAAATCCCCAAGAACCACGAGATGAGGGTGACGCTGGCGCTCCCCCTCTAACCATCCCGTGACCCGCTGAAGCCAGTCGAGCTTGTAGGCATACTTCTCAGAACCCACTTCGCTGCCATTTGGCACATAAAGGTTGACGATACGAGACCCACCGACCGTCGCCGCCAAAATCCTTCGCTGGGGGTCTTCAAGACCAGGAATATCCGTGATGTTGTTTTCAGGCGCCATTCGGGTCACCAAAGCGACCCCGTTATAGGTTTTTTGGCCACTAAAAACCACGTGATAACCCAGCGATTGAAGGGGCTCCAGAGGAAATTGAGAATCCTCTGTCTTGGTCTCCTGGAGCGCTAAAATATCTGGCTCAACGGTCTTAAGCCAATCCAGCACATGAGGAAGCCGGACTCTCAGGGAATTGACATTCCAAGTGGCAATTTTCATTCGAATGAGGGATTGAGCGACGTTAGAACGCAGGAAAATTCGACATCGCAGTCAAAATTCTGCTGGCTTTTCCGATCAAAACACACATCGTTTTCGCCACAGAAGCCACCCTCTAAAAGAATCATTTCCTTGGTGACGGTCCCAAGCCTTGGAACTGCTTTGGCCGCGAGGTGCGTTTGCTGTGGCTGATGAATCTCCGGCCGCTTAGAGCACCCGCCCACCAAAACACCGCCGGCGAGAAGAATCATCGACCCAACCGAGAGCCCCCTAATCATCACTTGAAAGAGCCGCCAATTTCTTTTCCAAGGCTTTCAGTCGAGTCCACATCTCATGCAACCTTGGCATGATGGCCATATTTTTGAGGTATTGCTGAAGCGGCTGAACCGGACCACCCGCGTACATGCCTGGCTCCTTGATACTGTTATTGAGCCCGGCACGGTGCAATAAAACGGTGTCATCTGGCACCGTCACGTGATCGAGCGTTCCGGTTTGACCAGAAGCAATGACCCGGCGACCGAACCGAGTAGACCCTGAAAGCCCGGTATGGGCGCAAAGAATACTGTCTTCACCAATTTCGACGTTATGGCCCAAGTGGCACATCGCATCAATCACCGCACCTGACTTCACTTGGGTCATCCCATAAGTGCCGCGGTCAATATTGGTATTGGCCCCGATAACGACACGATCACCAATCGTGACAGACCCCGTATGCGGGATGCGGTAGTTCCGTCGACGCTCATCCTGAGCGAAACCAAACCCTTCGGATCCAATGACGCACCCGGCCTTAAGGATCACATCCGATCCAATATCACAGCCATAACCGACAACGCAGCCCGGATGAAGGACGGTCCCCTCGCCAATCCTCGCGTCATGTTCGACGACGACATTGGCCATCAAAACGACGCGATCACCGAGTACCACATTCCGGCCGATCACCACACCAGGACCGACCAACACCCCCTCGGGAACCATGACGCTGTCATGAATCACCGCTGATAGGTGGATTCTTGGCCATTCGCTATCGCGCACATTCCGATCGGCATAGGTCTGCTTCAAAATGGCCATCGCCAGACGAACATTCGGCGCGATGAGGACCGCGAGATCCTCCAGATCTTGAAGGCTCTCGGCAACCCCTTTCGAGGTCACAATGCCGGCGGGCTTCTGTTCCCTGACCCGGTCAAGGTATTTGACATGATCAACGAACACCAAATCACCAGGCCGGCATTCCTCAATCGGAGACAGCCTCACAAAGAGGACGTCCGGGCCCTGCCTTTCAACGATCAGGCCCTCAGAAGAAAATCTTTCAATCAGCTTTGATGCAAGAACATTCATGACGTCAATCACACGGCGGAAGGTAGTGACATAATATAGGAAGGACGTGACTTCTGTTGCATGCCCCCCGCGCCTAGCGATGGGTGTAAGATGTTGACGTCAATCTCCCTAGACGTTCCCCTGACCCTTCCATCGGATAACGACCTTGGCCGCTGAACCTCAGTTACAGACGGAACCGGAAGCCCCGGAAGACGTCATCGAGCACTCCCCGCGCTACTCCGACTTTGCAGCCGCCTTGGTATCACGGGGGAAAATGCGCGAGTCGGAGGTGATCAGGGCGCATCGACTGGCTCTTCAGACGGACGACCCGAGGATCCCTGCGCTTCTGGTCAAGCTCGGCATTATTTCAGAAAGGGATACCGCTGAAATCCTTGCTGATGTCAGTGGGGTCGCTCTGGTAGCCCCAGAGGACTATCCCGAAACGTCGCCCCTTCCTGAAACTATCTCGATTCGTTTTCTGAAAGAAAACCACCTTATCGGCCTATCCGCCTCCGATGAAGAGGTCGTGATTGCTGTCACCGACCCGTTTGACCAGGAAGTGCTGGATGCCATGGCACTGGCCTGCCACAAACGCGTATGCCTCCGGGTTGGTCTTGGCACCGATATCGATCGCGCCCTCGAAACCCAGCTAGGGCCCGGAAAATCGCTGATGGGAGAAATCGTCGACACCTTTGGCAGTGACGAAGATGTCAACGAAGCCGATGTCGAACACCTCAAGGATCTGGCCTCAGAAGCGCCGGTCATTCGAATGGTGAACCTCATCATGCAGCGGGCTGTGGAGATGCGGGCCTCGGACATCCATGTGGAGCCTTTTGAACAATCCCTCAAAGTTCGGTTTCGGATCGATGGGGTTCTTAGAGAAGTGGAATCCCCTCCCGTCCGATCAACCGCGGCGGTCATTTCCCGCATCAAGATTATGGCGAAGCTCAATATCGCTGAACGCCGACTTCCACAGGATGGTCGCATCAAACTCCAGGTTCAGGGTAAAGAGCTCGATCTTCGTGTTTCAACGGTCCCGACCATGTATGGCGAAAGCGTTGTGATCCGTCTCCTCCATAAGGAAAGCATTAAATTTGACTTTAATAGCCTCGGCTTTGAGGGCGACTCGCTGCAGCGCTTCCTTGGAGTTTTGGAGCAACCGCATGGGATCATCCTCATCACTGGCCCAACGGGCAGCGGGAAAAGCACCTCGCTCTATACTGCCTTACACAAGATCAATACCCCCGACCGAAAGATCATTACCGTCGAGGATCCGGTCGAATACCAGCTCGAAGGGGTCAATCAGATCCAGACCAAGCCACAGATCGGACTAACCTTTGCCTCGGCCCTCAGGTCCATCGTCCGTCAGGACCCTGATGTCATCATGATTGGGGAAATGCGTGACATCGAGACGGCCCGAATCGCCGTCCAGTCGGCCACCCGTCTCCTCGATATGGGCCTTGAAGACTATCTGATCAGCTCCACCGTCAACGGCATCCTCGGCCAGCGACTGGTTCGAAAACTTTGTCCCCACTGCCACGAACCCTATGAGCCCCTGCCAGAAGTGGCTGCTGAACTCAAACTGTGGAACTTCTCGAACGAGCGAGACATCCTCCTTTACCGCCCCAAAGGCTGTGAAGCTTGCGATGGAACGGGCTACAGGGGACGGCTCGCAATTACCGAACTCTTAGTGATGACCGATGATATCAGGCGCTTGGTAATGACCAATGCGCCGGCCCGAAAGATCGAGGAACAAGCGCTCTTGGAAGGCATGCAGACCATGTATGATGATGGCATCCACAAGGCGGTCGCCGGGATGACCACTGTGGAGGAAGTTCTCCGCGTTACCTCTGATGCCTAAGGCGAGAAGATACCCCAGATGACGCTCTATCATTTCAAGGCGGTGACCCGCGATGGTGAAACCATCGAGGAGGAGCGGGAGTCTCCGAGTGAAATGGCGCTGATGTTGAAGTTGCAGGAGGAAGGGCTGCTGCCGATCAAGGTCCAGGTCGCCGGGACGGGGCTTTCAAGCCTTTTAAGGTTCGGGCGCCGCGGCAGCAAGATTTCCCACAAGCAAGTGACCCTCTTCACCCGAGAGCTCCTGACCCTCCTTGAGGCGGGATTGCCTCTCGATCGAGCATTGACCGTGTTGCTTGAACTTACCACGGAAGAAGCCGATTTCAATGCCATGATTGGCAAAATTCTAGACAAAATCAAAGGGGGCGCGCAGCTCTCAGATGCGCTTGAAGCGCAAGGACCAATCTTCTCAAGATTTTATCTGAACCTGATTCGCGCCGGCGAAGCAGGCGGTGCCCTTGAGGTCGTACTCGACCGATTGAGCCAATATCTTGATAGCTCCAAAGAGCTCAAAGATACCGTCTCAACCGCGATGATCTACCCCATTATCTTGGTCATCATGGCTTTGGGCTCCCTGCTGCTCATGCTGACCTTTGTGGTTCCACAATTCACCGAAATGTTTGACAGTGCCGGCAAAGAGCTCCCGCTCCCCACCCAAATCGTGGTCGGCTCAGCCGATGCCATTCGCTCCTATTGGTGGACCGCTATTCCAGTCTTTGCGGGGGTCAGCAGCTGGATTCGCTATCAAAAATCAGACCCCATTCGGCGCCTGATTTGGGATGGCTGGATGCTAAAATTACCCCTTTTTGGCGATCTGATGCTGAAATTCCAGGTCGCCAGCTTCAGCAGGACCCTTGGAACTCTCCT
>RFVA01000051.1 GCA_009922685.1 Gammaproteobacteria bacterium
TCGGCATCAGCCAGCTGCTTGAGACTTGGCAAGCGCCGGACACCCTCGTGGGATCGGATCTTTATCTTGGCAATTTGACCGCCGATAACTTTCAGGATCTTTTCCTCTGCAATGCCTATCTCAAGGCAACACTCGGCGACCGTCAGCTTCTTTGTTCGGCTGAATTTGAGTGCGGTGATGGCGACTATGGGAGCGTCCAAGGCAATCGCTATGACCCTTCCGCCGTCGACCTCAAAACTCGGATGAGTATTGCGCAAGGCAACCGCCTTCTTAATTATTATCTCTTTGCAGGTGGCATCAACACCCCGCTCGACCCCCCCTCAGGCGATGGCGATGATTTGATCGCTACCAATGGGGAACGACATGGCAATGCCGCCCCCATCAAATGGGATGGAACCTTCAACTATACCTGGCCGCGGATGGTTCGAGTGATCAGAACCATGGCAGCCTGGGGCCCACGCCTTGCGGAGATGGATGAGGAACATGATCCTGTCCGCCTGGGATTTATTCCAGATTATTTCATGACCGAGGCGCGATATCCTCAAAGTGAACGGATGCGGGAGATCGCCGTGAATCTAGAGGGTCATCGAATGTATGGGGCCTGGGAGTGCTTTATTAGAGCCCTTTTGCTGGCGAATTATCGCTTCCCTGCCATTGATCTTCAGAAGAAAATCATCAGCCCCGAAACCGATCCGGTCATCGCGCTGCCTTCCGCACGCTATATGGATCAGAGGGTTCAGGAAAAACTGGGGCGTTTCGTTCAAGCCGGTGGAAGACTTCTCCTCTATGGTGAAGTCCCCCTCTTCGATATGGAAGGAAGAGCGTGCTCAACGCTCGCTGACCTCTTGGGTCTTCGTGTTCTTGAGAGTCGTAGAGGATCAGAAAAAGTCTTATTGTCGCTTCATGCAGACGGCTGGGCGGCGCCAAGGCCGCAGGTCAGAACCCATGAAGCCCAAATCCTTGAAGCCCCTGGTAGCGGTGTCCTCTTTAGACTCCATGGGGGCGGGGAGCCGGTCGCCGTTGATCTCAACGCTGGTCAGGGACGAGCCATTGTGGTGGCGACGGCACTTGCTTGCGATATTCCTTTTTACCAAGAAGCCCTCATCCGTCTCGGAGCAACCGCGGGCCTCCAACAGGATTCGGGTGACACCGGACTTTTTATGACCTCAACGATCAATCCAAAAGGAGAGCGCCTCATTCATGTTCTTAATCTTGATGGCTATGAAAAGCGCTTTAGGATCCGTTTGAACGGACGGCGAATTCAGGGTGGGGCGTCGATTACTCTCCAAGGTCGGGACGGTCTGATGCTCCCCCATGGCCTTGATATTGGAAAAGTGAAAGTCCTCTACAGTACGGCTGAGATGATCCACATCGATGAAGGTGGCTTCACGCTGAGAAGCCCGGGCCCCCAGGGGGTCCTCTTACTCAAGGGGGCCCGGGGAGTCAAAGCTTCTGGACCCAGCAAAATTAGTCAACGTGGCGATCTCACCCACATTCGTCTCGAAGGTCCTGTGGAGGCCTTGAGGATCGATCTCCTTTAACCAGCACGGGGGAGGTGAGACCCCCCGCCGGGCAAGACCATTAGCCTCCTTTGGGGCGGAACTGGTACAGCCAGGTTTCGGTCAAGGCATCGCCGTTGCCCCGAATATAAAGCCTCAGCTCCACAGGTTCATCCGTTTTTGGGGTCAAGTCGAAAACCGCGCGCCAACGTCTGGTTCCAGGAATAGGCTCCATGAAGGCGCCAGAGATGGTTCCTTGCGAGGCGGTAATCACCGGCTCCGCTTTCACCGTATCGCCCCACAAAGGGTCGAGAGCTGCGCCTTGGAATTCGACACTGAACTTATAGACCCCCTTCGGTCGGGGCTTCCCGGGCTGTCCACCGCGACCGATTCGGGTCGCGACACACTGCGCCACCTTTTGAGGATAAGGCTCCTCAGCCAACCAATGAAGACGATACTTCAAACGAAATTCTGAACCCGCCTTCGCCGGAGCCTGTGGCCGCCAATAAGCCCCAATATTGTCATGAATTTCATCATCCGTCGGCAGCTCCACCAGCTGCACGGCACCCTTGCCCCAGTCTTCGAGGGGCTCTACCCAAAGACTGGGCCGACGCTCATAGTTCACCCCATCGAGGTAATTCTCAAACACCCGGTCACGCTGTAGAAGACCAAATCCCTTGGGGCTCTGGTCGATAAAACTGGAGGTAACCGCAAAGGGCTGATTAATGAGCGGTCGCCAGAGACGTTCACCGGCACCGGTCCAGATCGCAAGGCCATCTGAATCATGCACTTCGGGGCGCCAGTCCTCTAGACGACGCTTTTCGGTTTCACTAAACCAGTACATCGAGGTCAAGGGAGCCAAACCCAAACGGACAACGTCCTTGCGCATAAAGAGGGCCGCATCAATATCGAGAACGACCCCCTTGGTCCTTTGCACGGAAAACTTGTAGGCACCCGTGACACTTGGGCCATTGAGAAGCGCATAAATCGTTTCAGGCTCCTGATCACTCTTCGCGCCTTCAATGAAGAACTCCGTAAAGTCAGGAAACTCCTCAGGGGTGGGTTCTGCAGAATCAATCGTCACGCCACGCGCGGAGAGACCATATTGATTCAGTTCACCGATGGCCCTGAAATAAGCCGCGCCAAGGAAGGCGAGCCAATCTTGGGTCCGCCAATCTTCACGATGCCGGGATTCTTGGAGTCTGAAACCCGCAAATCCGGTGTTATCAGGCAGCTTTTTGGCGACGCTGTTCTTTGGCATCGCAAAATAGTCGTTGCTGTAGAGAATTTCTTGAGACTGGCTCCCTTCGACCACATGCATTTTGACGGACTTTTGAAAGAACTGGCCAACGTGAAAGAACGTGGCTGGAAAAATCCCAGGGCCATTGGCAAAAAGGGCTGATTCTGGACGAAAACGAATATTGCCCCAGGCTTCATAGTCGATCTTCTCAACAATGGAGGGCATCGGTCTGGGCGGGGGCTTATACGCTTCTTTCGAGAGCGTTCTGGCCCGATCAATCAGTTCATCAAATGAAAATTTCTGGGGGGGTCCGACGTGAAGCGCGGTTCCCGCCTGGCTGGCAAAAGACACCATCCAGAAGCTGATCACGAGGAAAAGAAAGGAGCGCTTCGTTAGAGGCAAAGAGAAAAGGAGGGGCTGATTCATCAAGGGTGGTCCACTCGATCGTTAGGTAAACAGTGACTCGAGCCAATCAAGGCTTTAGAAACCCGATTCTATTCTGATCCCAAGGTTTCGTCCCATCAAAATTTAGCTTCACTCCTCATCATTCCATCGTGATCTTGGGGCGCCTTGGCGCCCCAAGA
Source organism: Gammaproteobacteria bacterium (assembly GCA_009922685.1). Classification (GTDB taxonomy): domain Bacteria; phylum Pseudomonadota; class Gammaproteobacteria; order Methylococcales; family Methylococcaceae; genus UBA6136. Next base: position 3,324 of record RFVA01000051.1, read on the forward strand.
TCATCGATTGGGCAGTGACCCGATCAAGCAACCTTAGCAAGCACCTCAATTTTTCTTGGCTGATCCAATGTTTTTTTCGGGATTGCTATTTCAAGAACACCATCTTCGCAACGAGCAGTGATGGCATCGGCGTCCGCCGTCTCTGGCAATGAAAAGCCGCGATAGAAACGTCCTGAGACGCGTTCCCGTCGCTTCAGCCCTTCCTGGACGGCCCCTCGCTCTCCCTTGATCACCAAGAGACGCTTTTCCATCGTCATCTCAATATCATGGGGACCAACCCCAGGCACATCGACCAGAAGAACATAGCGTTCAGCCTCTTCAACGAGGTCAACCGGTGGGCTCCATTCCACCCTTTCGGCCGTATCAAGGCCCCTCTGGTTTTGAGAAAGCCCCCGCTCCACCTGTTGCAGCAAGCTCCATGGTTCATAACGAGACATATTCACCTCCAAAAGAGTTCTCTAACATCACTGGATGTGGGTGCAAGAGGCGTCATTTCAAGGACCGGTGACACTATGAGGCGATGAGCAGATTAATATCGTTACGATACCTGATTTAATGTATGATACACATTGGTGCGGTTTTGCACCGTCTTGATGCTCTTTGCTGGCCTGGAGGATTGCAACATGAAATCAAAAGGTACGGGGCAGCCCATCCTCTTATTGCTGACTCTCTTTCTATCAACAAGCGTCCTCGCGAAGGTCGACCAGATAAAGCCTGAAGATAAGGCCACCTGCCAACTTCTAGGAGAAGTTACCGGCGATTCCGGCTACGGAAAAAATATGAGCTGGCAACCCATCGCCAAAACGGACGCCGAACGAAAAGCAACCAGTCTCGGGGCAACGCACGTGGAATGGGTCAGCGTTCAATCGATTGGGTCATTCAACGGAAAGTCCACCCTCAAAGCCTACTCATGCCCTCCCTAAAGATACTTTGACCAGGGGGACGGCTGACTAGGCCATTCAAATCGTCAGGGGCAGAGGACCTGAGATATTGCCGATCTTGAGGCTCGACACCGAAAAGAATTAAGGGCAAGAGGCACCCCTAGAGACGTCATTCCTCGAAGAAGACTGACCGGTGGCGTAATGTTTACCCGAAAAAGTTAATCGTTGGCGCCGAGAGCCGATGACCCGGGACTTTCGATACGGGCCATGGTCTTCTGCCACATCACGATGGATTTTTTTGGAGCCTGCGTCTCCTGCTCGATGACCAGACTGTAGGTCACCAAAATCTTATCGCCATGGACCGCGTAAGACTTAATAGAGGCCCCCATCGGCCCCTGGAAAGGCTGAAAACCATCCAAAGGGGAGGTCAGCGTCTCGACCTGAAACAATCCCCTTTTTGCTCCTGAATGAACAATTTTTGCGGTAATGAGCGGCTCATAACGGTACTCCATGGTCTTCCCATCATCAACAATCTCAACGGGGGATGAGAAGGGGTACCCCACGATCAGCCGCCCTTGCCCAACGAGCATGTACTGCATACTCATCGATGGCCGATGAGGCAAGACAGATTTGGGATTAATCATAAAAATACTGGAGAGGTTGTATTTCCCCTCAATGCTTTTGAGGGTCTCCGCATCCAGCAGAAGTGCATGGGCACTGGGATCCGCGAGTTCCTTAAGACTAAAAAGATCAAGGACTCCCATCTTGCCTTCAACCGCCCGGCGAAGAACAGGGTCAATGTCTTTGAATGAGGCAAGACGAACCTTATCGCTTTGAATCTTTAATCGCTCAGTGAGAACCGCGTCGTAATTGTTGGTGATCTGATCCAAGGCCTCTGGAGAAGCTTTCGGAAGACTATCGACAAAATGATGGAAACCCTTCTCTCCCCAGACTTCTGAGGCGTGGCTTAAAAACCCAGCCAAGAGAAGGCACAACCCGACCAACATCTTCAACAGAAACATAAAAAACACTCATCACTAATTTATGAACAAGATAATACATGCTCATTACGAACCGATGACGAACACCAGCGGCAGCCTGACACAAGAAAGCCCCGACTGGCGGGGCTTTCAGGGGTGTGATGCGTTTTACTGCATCACTCTGATAGGCAATCAACCATCAGAGGCTATAGTACATATCGTACTCAACTGGATGGGTGCTCATCCGAAGACGCGTCACTTCTTCCATCTTGAGGCTGATGTAGGCATCAATCATATCGTTAGTGAATACACCACCGCGGGTCAGGAACTCACGATCGGCTTCAAGGGCTTCCAACGCCATATCGAAGGAATGACACACCTGTGGAATGGCCTTTTCTTCTTCTGGCGGGAGATCATAAAGATCCTTGTCCATGGCATCGCCAGGATGGATTTTATTCTGGATCCCATCAAGCCCCGCCATCAGCATCGCAGCAAATGCGAGGTAAGGGTTCGCCGTCGAGTCAGGGAAACGAACTTCGATCCGGCGCGCCTTAGGATTGATGACGTAAGGAACACGAATCGATGCAGAACGGTTACGCGCAGAGTAGGCCAGCATGACGGGTGCTTCAAAACCTGGAACCAGACGCTTGTAACTGTTGGTCGATGAATTACAGAAAGCGTTCAGCGCCTTTGCGTGCTTGATGATACCGCCGATGTAGTACAACGCGGTTTCAGAAAGGCCGCCGTAGAGATCACCCGTAAAGAGATTCTTACCATCTTTCACCAGCGACTGGTGGACATGCATCCCACTGCCGTTATCGCCAACGAGGGGCTTTGGCATAAAGGTTGCCGTCTTACCAAAGGCGTGTGCGACGTTTTGGACGACGTACTTCAAGATCAGCACTTCGTCAGCCTTCTTAACGAGCGTCCCGAACTTCACACCGATTTCACACTGACCCGCGGTCGCGACTTCGTGGTGATGGACTTCAACAACCAGACCCATGTCTTCGAGGGTGTTACACATGGCACCACGGAGATCCTGGAGAGAGTCTACCGGCGGCACAGGGAAATAACCCCCCTTGGTGCCTGGACGATGGCCGATGTTCCCGTCTTCATAGACCTTCTCAGAGTTCCAGCCAGCCTCTTCAGAGTCAACTTTGTAGAATGACCCCTGCATGCTGGTGCCCCAGCGGATATCGTCGAAAACAAAGAATTCGTTTTCAGGTCCGAAGAGTGCGCTATCGGCGATACCCGTTGACTTCATATAGGCTTCGGCGCGTTTTGCAATAGAGCGTGGATCCCGCTCATACCCTTGCATATCAGCGGGCTCGATGATGTCACAGCGAAGAACCAAGGTGACATCCTCAAAGAATGGATCAAGGACCGCCGTTGAGGCATCCGGCATCAAAATCATGTCGGATTCGTTGATGTGCTTCCAACCCGCAATGGACGAGCCGTCAAACATCTTGCCTTCTTCAAACATATCCTCATCCACCGTACTCGCCGGAATCGTGACATGTTGTTCCTTGCCTTTGGTATCGCAAAAACGAAGATCCACATAACGGACTTCATTTTCCTTGATCATCTTGAGAACGTCTTTTGGACTCATCAGGTGTCTCCTCGCAGTGTTCATAAATCAGTGGGGACGAATTACATTCATTTATTATTAGCAAGATCGGTACCAAGACCAAACCTTACCGAGCATCCAAGCATTGAGCTCGGATCCGCGGGCCAAACTACACCATTTTAGATTATTTCGCACCCTCAAGGTGCGGCGATCACTAAAACCCCCGAATCGCAGCAACGCCATGCGCGCCATGATGTCGTGCCCAATCAAGATGAGACCGATCAAGCCCCCCTAGGGCATACACCGGCAATGAAACCTCTTCGACCAGTGACTGAAAACGAGGCCACCCTAAGGTCATCGCGCCCGGATGACTCTCGGTTGACTGAACCGGGCCGAGAACCACAAAGTCAACACCCAAGGCTGCCGCAAGCTGTAGCTCGCCCGAATCATGACAGGAGGCCGCCAACCATCGATCAGAAGGAATAGGCCTTGAGGTGAAGGATGACAACTGATCGGATCGAAGGTGAAGCCCCGCAGCTCCAATCTGATCAAGGAATGACGGCTCACCGCTGACCAAAAGTCGAATGTTCAACCGCTCCGCAAGGCGAGCCAGTCGAACCGCATGGCGATGATAATCCGCCGCGTCACACTCTAAAGGTCTGAGCCTCACGAGATCAATCCCAGAGATTGCCAAGGCCTCAAGCCGCTCATCGAGCGACCTATCGCCACCCGAGCTAAGATTCATGATGGCGTAATAAGAAGGAAGCTTCAGGGCATGAATGATCGCAAGATTAGCCTCTGGAAAGGGGTACTGATCCAACTCCGAAAGGGGCACCCACCGAACTGGCTGCCCCTCAAGCCCCTGCGCCTCCCCCTTAAAAGAGCGAACGATTCGCACATGAAGCCTAACGGAGCGATCAGGATAATCATGGCGGAGACAGATCAGAGGGGCTGATGGAGCCGCATCAACACCGACTTCCTCTAAAAGCTCACGCCGAAGCGCCTGATCAACACCCTCATTCGCCTCCACCTTGCCACCAGGGAACTCCCAGAGCCCCCCCAGATGGACATGCCCAGGCCGTTGAGCAATCAAGACCTCACCAGCCCTATTGAAGACGACCGCCACCGCCACCTCTAAAACCTTCACAAAATGCCTCGGCGATGGGTCATGCCTGGCCCCCATGACACAAAGACCAGGACATCAGAGAAAGCCCGCTGCTCAGGTCCGATACTCGGCGTTAATCCGCACATAATCGTAGGAGAAGTCGCAGGTCACCACCGTCGCAGCATCCTCTCCCCGCCCAAGCCGCACCCGAACCAAAATCTCCTCTTCGGCCATGACGCGAGCCCCTGCTTCTTCCGTATACCCAGGTGCCCTAGCGCCTCCTCGAACAATTTCGACATCGCCAAGAAAGATCGAGACACGATCGATATCAAAATCAAGGACTCCGGCACGACCCACCGCCGCAAGAATTCGGCCCCAATTGGGGTCGCTTGCAAAAAAGGCCGTTTTGACCAGTGGCGAGAGCGCAATGGTTCTTCCGACCTTAAGCGCCTCTTCACGGCTGCTCGCCTCCTCAACCCGAATGCGCATGAATTTGGTGGCACCCTCACCATCCCGGACAATCGCCTCCGAGAGAATCTGGCAGACCTCAAGAACCGCTCGCTCAAAAGCCATGAAATCTTTTGACCCCTGCACCAAGGGTGCCGAAGCTCCTGAGGCCAAGAGGACGCAAGCATCATTCGTCGATGTATCCCCATCAATGGTGATGCAATTGAAGGTCTCATCCACGGAGCGCTTCAACACCGCCTGAAGGTCATCCCTTGAAACCCCAGCATCGGTCGCAAGAAACGCCAGCATCGTCGCCATGTTGGGGTGAATCATGCCGGCGCCCTTGGCGATGCCAGTGACCGTGACCGACTGCTGACCGACCATGAATTGGCGGCTGGCTATCTTGGGACGCGTATCGGTGGTCATGATGGCCTTGGCGGCGGACTCCCAACCCGCTTCGCTGAGCGCCTCCAAGGTCCGCCAAGGGCCGAACAGGTTAAGAGCGCATCCTCATGACCTTTTTGACCCGTTCCCGCATTGGCATTGCCTGAATTAATCAGGAGCCACCTTGGCGAGGATCTAAGATGGTCTTTGGCCACCGTCACCGGAGCCGCGCAAAAGGCATTCCGCGTGAAAACGGCGGCACAGGTCGACCCAGCCGCCGCCTCAATAATCAGAATATCATCTCTTCCTGGGCGCTTGATTCCGGCCGCCGCAGAACCAAGGCGGATTCCAGGTACAGGAAACACCAAACCCATCGCGCCCGCGCTGGTCATGGATCAATCCAGTTTGCCGTGACAAACCTTATACTTTTTACCTGAGCCGCAAGGGCAAGGGTCGTTCCGACCCACCTTGGCCTCGTCTCGGGTAAAAGGCTTCGTGGATGCGGGCTTTTGAGCTTCAGACTCGAGTGACCGGTCGTCTTCAGCGTCATCCAAAAACCCGGCAACCTCGGCATGCTGATATTCGAGGGGCTGAGGTTGCCGGTTCTGCTCTTCCATTTGGGTGACCTCTTCGTCAGAGCGGACCTGCACCTTGGACACGATGCCGACGACCTCATGCTTCATTCCTTCAAGCATCGAGGTAAACATCTCGAATGCCTCTTTCTTATATTCCTGTTTAGGATCCTTCTGGGCATAACCCCGAAGATGAATCCCCTGACGGAGATGATCCATGGCCGCGAGATGTTCCTTCCAGGAGTCATCGAGAACCTGCAGCATCACCGTCTTCTCGAAATGACGCATGACCTCAGGGCCTATCGCGTCTGCCTTTTCGGTGTAGATCTCGGACAATCGAACACTGATCCTCTCTCTCAGCGTTTCCTCATCAAGACGTGAGTCTTCATCAAGCCACGCTTGAACCGGAACCGAGACGCCAATCTCATGCTCAAGACTCTCCTCAAGGCCCTTCACATCCCACTGCTCCTCAAGCGTTTGAGGTGGAATATGCTGCAAGAACATATGGGCCACAGTATCTACTCTGGCGGCCTCAATGGCTTCTGAAATGTCCTCCGCGGTCATGAGCTGATCGCGCATGTGGTAAATCACGCGCCGCTGGTCATTAGCCACGTTATCGTATTCCAGCAGCTGCTTGCGGACATCAAAGTTCCGAGCCTCGACCTTCCGCTGCGCATTCTCAATCGCCCGGGTCACCCAAGGATGCTCAATCGCCTCCCCTTCCTTCATACCGAGCTTCTGCATCAGGGAAGCCACGCGATCGGATGCGAAAATGCGCATCAGGGGATCTTCAAGGGAAAGGTAGAACCTCGAGGAACCCGGATCACCCTGACGCCCTGAACGGCCCCGAAGCTGGTTATCGACTCGGCGGGATTCATGGCGCTCTGAACCGATGACATGGAGGCCGCCCGCTGCAACTACTTGTTGGTGGCTTAACTCCCAAGTCCTTTTGGCCGCCTCCAAGGCGGCTTGATCGGAGGGATCAAGACTCGCCGTCTCTTCTTCAAGACTCCCTCCAAGGACAATATCGGTACCGCGACCGGCCATATTGGTCGCAATCGTCACCGCACCCGCTTTGCCGGCCTGAGCGACGATATGAGCCTCCTGCTCATGATGCTTGGCATTCAAAACCTTGTGGGGGATATTTTTCTGCTTCAGCAGCGTTGAAATGACTTCAGAGTTCTCAATTGAGGTGGTGCCCACGAGAACCGGCTGCCCCCTTTCAACACAGCCTTTGACATCCTCTGCGATCGCCATGTATTTCTCACGCACCGTGAGATACACGAGATCTCCAAGATCCTGCCGCGCCATCACCTTGTTGGCCGGGATACACACGACCTCGAGGTTATAGATTTGGTGGAATTCAGGGGCTTCGGTATCCGCGGTCCCGGTCATCCCGGAAAGCTTGCCGTAGAGCCTGAAGTAATTCTGGAAGGTAATCGAGGCGAGCGTTTGGTTTTCATTTTGAACCGTGACCTGCTCCTTAGCCTCAACCGCCTGGTGAAGACCTTCAGACCAACGACGGCCCGGCATTGCGCGCCCGGTAAATTCATCAACGATAATGACCTGACCCTCGCGAACGATGTAATCAACATCTCGCTGAAAGAGGGCATGCGCCTTGAGTGAGGCATTCACATAGTGCATGAGGCGAATATTGATCGCATCATAAAGGCTATCGTGAGGCTGAATCAGCCCCGCCTCCAGCAGAAGATTCTCAACCCGCTCATGACCCGCCTCGGTCAAAAAAGCCTGCCGGCTTTTTTCATCGAGAGAATAATCACCCGGCCCTTCTTCGACCTCTTGCTTGACCAATAGCGGCATCAAGACCCGGATCTTCTGATAGAGATCGCTTCGGTCCTCGGTGGGCCCCGAAATAATCAGCGGCGTTCTCGCTTCGTCAATAAGGATGGAGTCGACTTCATCGACGATCGCAAAGGCCTTCTCACGCTGGACCCGCTGATCGAGGCTAAAGGCCATATTGTCGCGAAGATAATCGAACCCGAATTCATTGTTGGTGCCGTAGGTAATATCGGCGGCATAGGCCGCTCTACGCTCCTCGGTTGAGAGATCGCTCAGAATACAGCCGACGGTCAGCCCCAAAAAGGTATAGAGTTGCCCCATCCACTCGGAATCACGCCGAGCCAGATAATCATTGACCGTGACCACATGGACCCCCTTGGCGGGGAGCGCATTGAGATAAGCGGCTAAGGTCGCCACCAGGGTCTTTCCTTCACCCGTCTTCATCTCGGCAATCTTGCCATCATTCAACACCATGCCACCAATGAGCTGCACATCGAAATGGCGCATGCTGAGGACACGACGTGAGGCCTCTCGGACCGTTGCAAAGGCCTCTGGCATTAATTGCTCTAGCGTTTCGCCTTCCCCAAGACGTCGACGGAACTCCAGGGTCTTATCACGGAGCTCAGCATCGCTGAGGTTTTGGATTTGAGGCTCGAGGGCGTTGATTCGCTTGACGATCTTGCGCTTTTTATTGACGATACGATCGTTGCGGCTACCAACGATCATCTTGACCAGCTTGCCTAGCATTGGGATGTGCGTCCTGAGTTCGGGATAAATAAATCCTGTGATGATACCGTAAAAGTCGTCAGCTGACTAAGCCACAAGCCGCTAATAAGGCCACTAGACTCCTCTTCAGGATACCCCCAAGGTCATGCCCCCATCCCCTAAACCGCTTCATCACTTGCTTCGGGAAGGCCCCTTATTCGCCCTAAAGCGCGAAGCTCTCGAGCAACAATCATGGCTGGTGATGGTGAAGGAACTCTTGCCAGAAAACCTGCGATTGGCTTGCCTTGGCTGTGTCTTGAAAGGCGATGTCCTGGTAATCCAAATGAGCAGCAGCAGTTTTGCTACCCTGCTCCGATTTCAGGCTCCCCTCCTCCTCAAGGCACTGAAAGACCAAAAGGGAAAGCCACTGAGGACCATTGAAGTCAGAACTCATGTCGGGGTGTTACCAAAAGCCCGGGAAGCCCCCATGAGAAAGCCCTGCCCAAAAACAACGTCACAACATTTGAGGGCTTACGCTGAGCAAGCACCTTCTGATGATATGGCCGCCGCTCTCAGGCGTTTGGTCGATACCCTGGAACGACGAGGCATCCCCCAGGGTACGATTAAAAAAAGAGATCCGGTTTGATCGAGAGGATCAATCCATCGCAGAAGCGAGCTGGCTGTAACAGATCGGCAGTACGTCCTCATTTTCGAAAGTCACCGCTTCCCAGGCATCGACCTGACTGACCAATTCCCGAAGTAACTGATTATTTAAACCGTGACCCGACTTATAACCGGTAAAGGATCCGATGAGGCTGTGACCAAGGAGATAAAGATCGCCAATCGCGTCGAGAATCTTGTGCTTCACGAATTCATCGGCATAGCGAAGACCATCCTCGTTAAGGATGCGGTAGTTGTCCACCACGATGGCGTTATCCATGCTGCCGCCCAACGCCAGCCGACGCTTGCGGAGGGCTTCGATATCTCGCATGAAACCAAAGGTTCTAGCGCGACTCACTTCCTTGACGAAAGAGGTTGAGGAGAAATCGATACTGGCCGTCTGAACATCCTCGCTGAAAGCGGGATGATCAAAATCAATGGTAAAGGAGACCTTAAACCCCTCATAAGGCTCGAAGCTGGCCCACTTGTCGCCATCTTGAACCCGAATCGGCTTTTTAATTCTGATGAACCGCTTAGCGGCATTTTGTTCCTCAACACCTGCCGACTGAATCAGGAAAACAAACGGTCCAGCACTGCCGTCCATGATCGGCACTTCAGGCGCACTGACATCAATATAGGCATTGTCAATGCCGAGTCCCGCCAACGCCGAAAGAAGATGCTCTACCGTAGAAACCCGGACGTCATCCTTGATCAGAGTGGTCGACAGGGTGGTGTCGCCCACATTTTGCGGCGTGGCATGGATATCAACGGGTTCAGGCAAGTCCACACGGCGAAACACGATCCCGGTGTTGGGTGCAGCAGGCCTGAGTGAAAGATAGACTTTTTCACCCGTATGGAGGCCAACACCCGTTGCCTTGATAATGTTTTTGAGGGTTCTTTGCCGGATCATAAGAGGTTCTCCTGATCGTATGTGCTGTGACGGGTTCGCTGAGGTCTCCGCGAACCCGTCGCCTTAAAATGAATCGGGGCGGTCTTTAAGAGCCGCCCCGGTGAGAGCTTAGTCGGCCTGACGACGCAGGAAGGCCGGTATATCGAGATATTCAAGATCCATGTCCCTTTCCTTTTTGGCTTCGGAGCGGGGCTCCAGCTGGGAGTGCTTCCGGGCCACCGCGGGACGACGCGCCATTTCGGTGTAATCTATTTCACCGGTATTCTTTGGAACAATCTTGAGGGTTGGCTCACTGGCTGCCCGTGCGCCAGAAAGACCCGTAGCGACCACCGTGACCCTGATTTCATCATGCAGATCTGGATCGATGACGGTCCCGATCACGACCGCCGCATCGTCTGATGCAAATTCACGGACCACATTACCCACCTCGTCAAACTCGCCGATGGCCATGTCCATGCCGCCGGTGATGTTGACCAAAATGCCGCGGGCACCCTGCAGATTGATATCCTCTAAGAGCGGGCTTGCAATGGCCGCTTCAGCCGCTTCGCGGGCACGATTTTCACCATGCCCAACGCCAGTACCCATCATGGCCAGTCCCATCTCGGACATAATGGTGCGGACATCCGCGAAGTCGACATTGATCAGACCGGGCCGGGTAATCAGATCGGCAATCCCCTGGACCGCACCCAAAAGAACATCGTTAGCCGCCCCAAACGCCTTCACCAAACTAATATCCTTCCCCAGAACCGGGAGCAGCTTTTCATTGGGGATGGTGATCAAGGAATCGACAAACTGGCTCAGCTCATCAATACCCTTCTCGGCCATGTCGCGGCGACGCTTGCCTTCAAAAGCAAACGGCTTGGTGACGACAGCAACCGTCAAAATACCCGCTTCACGGG
>RFVA01000052.1 GCA_009922685.1 Gammaproteobacteria bacterium
GGGCCGCTTAAGCGGCCCTTTTTACTATAGGGAACGATCAGGCTATTCCTTAACCGTCATCTCGACATCAAGAGAATCCCTGAGGCGCTTCACAAACGTCGCAAACTCAATCTGTCCGCTGGTTCGCTCCAGATATTCACGGCCTGAAGCTTCCACTTTGGCATCGGCATCGACTGAGCCGCCATCGTTGACCGCCATCAGAGTGAAGACCAAATGAGTTCCATCGGCTAAAGCCGCATCACCTGGGGTTTCTTGTCCATCCAGAGGCCGGCCAGCCTTAAACAGAGCCTGAACCAACTCTTCAGGAAGCTTCTGATCCTCGCGCTTGACGCCTACGACTTTCAGCGGAGGGAGATTTTGAGACTTCACTGCTTCCTCAAAGCCCTTACCCGCTTTAATCATCTCAAGCAGCTCCCGGGCACGACGATCGGCATCGGCTCTTGCATCCTGATCCTTAAGTCGCGACAAAATCATTGACTTGACCTCGGTCAACGGCTTATCGGTTGCCGGACGGTGATCATTGAGGCGAAGAACCACGGCCTTGTCCGTACCGATTTCGACCGGCTCACTGTTCTTGCCGGCCAGAACGTCTTCAGAAAAGGCGACTTTGCGGACCGCCTCTTCCGCCGCAATTCCCTCGCCACCCTCACGGGTAAAAAGGGCTGTGTGCTGAATCTTAAGGCCCAGGCTATCGACCGCTGACTGAAGGCTGTCTGGGTTTTCAAAGGTCACTTCAGCGAGCTTTTGACCTCGCTCGTAAAATTGGGTTTCAGCCAAATTCTTCTGCGCGGTCTTTCTGATCTCTTCTTTGACTGCATCAAACGGCTTGAAAAGGGCCGGAACCACCTCGGTCACCTGAATCAAGTGATACCCAAAGGACGTTTTTACGGGCTCAGAGGTTTCGCCGACTTTCAAGGCCTGGGCCGCCTCGGTGAATGAGGCCTCCTGAGCGTCAGGGTTCAACACTCCAAGATCACCACCGGCCTTGCCGGAAAGAGGATCTTTGGACATGGTCTTGGCAAGCTCCTTGAAATCCTCCCCCTTCAAAATGCGTTGCCGGATAGCCTCAGCCTCTTGGCGAGCCGCCTGGTCAGCTTTCTCATCCGTCCCATCAAGGGTGATCAAAATATGGCTGATCTTACGGCGTTCTGGTGTCCCAAAGTTGGTCTTCTGCTCTTCATAAAGCTTTTTGAGATCCTCCTGAGTGACTTCGAGCCCTTTGGCCATCTCCTCGAGGTTGAGGAGGACATAGTCCACCGAAACCTGTTCAGGGTTCCGGAATTCGCTGATATGGGCATCATAAAAGGCAGTGACTTCCTCATCGCTGAAGACCTTGTCGGATTTTCCAACAGCAACCTTCACATAGCGGACATCTCTGGTCTGATTTTTAAGACGCATCAAGGTTTCAAGCTCTCCTTTGGTGACAAAGGCGCTCTCCATAACCCCCTGCTGGAGCTGTTCATTCCGAAGTCCCCGCTTGATCTGTCCTACAAACTGGGCAGGCGTCATATTCTGGGCGGCCAACATGATGCGATACTTTTCCTTATCGAACTGACCTTGGGTCTGAAAATAAGGGAGCGTCTGAATCAAACTCCTGGCTTCGATATCCGCCACGGTCAACTTGCGCTCTTCCGCACTTTGCGAGATGACTTCATCACGAATCAGACGTTCAAGTGCTTCTTTTCGTAATGCCTGCTCATCATAGTCTTCAAGCCCTACGAGGTTATTCAGGCTTTGCTCATAAGCGCGGGTAACGTCACGATCGAAGATTTCCCGATCACCCACCACAGCCGCGGGTTTTTCCTTTCCGGTGTCGATGTAATTCTGGATCCCCCACAACATGAAGGGGACTCCCACCACAATCAACATGACCCAGGCAACAATACCTTGCGCACGTTCACGAATCGCTTGGAGCATACCTATTTAACCTTGGATAAAAAAAGAGGATGACAGCCATCTCAAACCATCAAGACCCAGTCAGTGGATAAAAAAAACCCCGCTCTCTGTGCGGGGTCTTTTTTCAACTAGTGTTGGCGGAGCGGACGGGGCTCGAACCCGCGACCCCCGGCGTGACAGGCCGGTATTCTGACCAACTGAACTACCGCTCCAATATGGTGGGTGCTGTAGGGATCGAACCTACGACCCTCGCCTTGTAAGGGCGATGCTCTCCCAGCTGAGCTAAGCACCCTGGAAAGCGGGTCAGTTTACAGCATCCTTGAGTGCTTTACCAGCCTTGAAGGATGGAATCTTAGCAGCAGCGATGGTGATCGTATTGCCCGTCTGTGGGTTGCGACCCTGACGAGCTGCACGCTCTTTGACAACAAATGAACCAAAACCTACGAGGGATACCGTGTCACCCTTCTTCAGTGCGCCCGTGATGGCGTTGACCAGACCATCCAATGCACGACCCGCATCCGCCTTGGTCAAATCAGCTGCATCAGCAATGGCTTCGATTAGTTCTGCCTTATTCATGAATCCCCCTCATTTTGGTTTGCTAAGAAATTGAACGTGTGTTTCTGGCGATCAGAACGATTGAGGTTGATGATGTCTCCACCATCAAGCACCGATCCCACAAGGCCAATTTAGCAGCCCTTCAAATCGGCTGTCAACCAAGAATGACGCGGGGTTCAGGGTTTTAGGGGAAGACATGGGGTGGCAAGAGGGGGGCTTACCACCCACAGGGCATCAATGGGCGACGATTGGATTTTTAAGATCGACGCCCTTGCCAACGGACGGCGTCTCTTTGGCCGCCACCGAAAGGTCCGGTTCCGGCATTCTTTCAAGTGCATAGCCCAAGACCTCATCAATCCAGCGAACCGGAACAATCGTCAGTTTGTCCTTGATATTCTTAGGAATTTCAGTCAGATCGCGCTCATTTTCCTTCGGGATGAGGACCATTGAGATACCGCCACGGTGAGCTGCCAAAAGCTTTTCCTTAAGACCGCCGATGGGAAGAACTTCACCCCTTAGGGTGATTTCTCCTGTCATAGCGACCGTCGAACGGACCGGAATGTTGGTCAGCGCAGAGACCAGAGCGGTGCACATCCCAATACCAGCACTTGGACCATCTTTTGGCGTGGCGCCTTCTGGAACATGAATATGGACGTCGTGTTTTTGATAGAACGTAGGGTCGATACCGAGTGATTCAGCACGACTCCGAGCCACCGTGATGGCGGTCTGAATAGATTCCTGCATCACTTCGCCGAGTTTTCCGGTATAGGTTTGCTTACCGGTACCCGGCATGATCACCCCTTCGATCGTCAATAATTCACCGCCTACCTCAGTCCAGGCAAGCCCCGTCACCTGACCAATCTGGTTGACCTCTTCTGCTTGTCCATAACGATATCGGCGGACCCCAAGATAATCCTCAAGGTTCTTCGGATTGACATTCACCCGCTTGGAGGCAGGTTTTAGAAGGAGGCTTTTCACCACCTTGCGGCAGATCTTCGCGATATCCCGCTCTAGACTTCTGACGCCGGCTTCACGGGTGTAATAGCGAATGATGTCTCTTATGGCAGACTCTGTGATCTGAATCTCTTCGTCTCTAAGACCATTATTCTTGATCTGCTTTGGCAAGAGATAGCGCATGGCGATATTGATCTTTTCATCTTCGGTATAGCCCGCGAGACGGATCACCTCCATTCGATCCAACAATGCCGGTGGAATGTCCAGCGTATTGGCGGTCGCAACGAACATGATCTCCGAAAGATCAAAGTCGACTTCTAGGTAATGATCGTTAAAGGTGTGATTCTGCTCAGGATCAAGGACCTCAAGGAGCGCAGATGCGGGATCTCCTCGAAAATCCATCGCCATTTTGTCAATTTCATCCAGCATGAACATGGGGTTCCGGGTCTTCACCTTGCTCAGGTTTTGTAAGACCTTGCCCGGCATGGACCCGATATAAGTCCTCCGATGACCACGAATCTCAGCTTCGTCGCGCACACCACCCAAGGCCATCCGAACATATTTCCGGTTAGTGGCACGGGCGATGGACTGCCCTAAGGAGGTCTTCCCAACCCCCGGAGGCCCCACCAAACAGAGAATAGGTCCCTTGAGCTTCCGAACCCGCTGCTGAACCGCGAGATATTCAAGGATGCGTTCCTTCACCTTTTCAAGACCGTAGTGCTCCGCATCGAGGATTTTCTGGGCATGCGCCAGGTCATTATTGACCTTGCTCCGCTTTTTCCACGGCATGCCCACCATCCAGTCGATATAGTTTCGAACCACGGTGGCTTCCGCCGACATCGGCGACATTTGGCGAAGCTTGTTGAGCTCAGCTTCCGCCTTGGTTCTGGCCGCTTGTGGCATCCCAGACTTATGGACCTTCTGAGCTAATTCATCCAGCTCGCTCGGCACATCATCCATGTCACCCAGTTCCTTCTGAATCGCTTTCATCTGCTCGTTCAGATAGTACTCGCGCTGATTCTTTTCCATCTGTTGCTTGACGCGACCACGAATCCGTTTTTCCATCTCCAGCATATCGACCTCACCCTCCATCAGGGTCATCAGTCGCTCCAGTCGATGGGTAATCTGCGGAGATTCAAGAACGGACTGTTTCTCCTCGATCTTGATCGTCATATGAGCCGCAATGGTATCGGCCAGTCGACTAGGATCTTCAATCCCAGACAGGGAATTCAAGACCTCGGGCGGAATGCGCTTATTGAGCTTCACGTATTGATCGAAGGTATTGACCACCGTTCTGACCAAAACGTCCATTTCCTCATCATTGGCGCCCGGCTCATCCAGCAACGGTTCGACAGCGGCGACCAAAAAAGGCTCCGAATCGTCGAAATGACGCACTCTTGAACGCTCAGCTCCTTCAACCAGAACCTTGACGGTCCCATCCGGTAACTTGAGTAGCTGCAAAATGTTAGAGAGGGTACCGACCGTGTAAAGATCATCCTCGCCAGGATCGTCGACCTCGGCTTCCTTTTGTGCGACCAGCAATACCTGCTTGCTGTCTCGCATGGCGTTATCGAGGGCTTGTATCGATTTATCCCGTCCCACGAACAAAGGAATCACCATGTGGGGATAGACCACAACATCGCGCAGCGGCAGCACCGGGACCATTTTATCCGGCGAGGTCAGATCGGTTGATGGTTTGTCCATGGAATCACCCCTAGGCTATAAGATGAGAATGTCATGTGAGGATATGGGTTGCTGACCCTGAAATTCAAGAGAAATTCATCAAATTTTAAAAAACCCGCCGAAGCGGGTTTTGTTTGATCAGAACGTCATCCTATTCGGCCGCCGCGGCAAGGGGCTTTTCCTCGGCCCCATAGATCATCAAAGGCGGGCTTTCCCCTCGAATCACTTGCTCATCGACGACCACTTTCTCGACATTTTCCTCAGAAGGGAGGTCATACATCGTGTCGAGCAGCACGTGCTCGAGTATCGTTCTAAGCCCTCTCGCCCCTGTCTTTCGTTCCATCGCCTTCTGGGCAATCACATGGAGGGCCTCATCACAAATGTCCAACTCGCAGCCTTCCATCTCAAACAGCTTCTTATACTGCTTTACTAAGGCATTCTTCGGTTCGCTGAGGATTCTGACCAAGGCCTCTTCGTTCAGCTCTTCAAGGGTGGCAAGGACCGGGAGGCGACCAACAAACTCTGGGATGAGTCCGTATTTGATCAAATCCTCAGATTCGACCTCAGCCAACACCTCACCGACATTTTTTGAATCGTCCTTGCTCTTCACATCGGCAGAGAAGCCAATACCGCCCTTTTCTGAACGGGCACGAATGACTTTATCGAGGCCCGCAAAGGCTCCGCCACAAATAAACAGAATATTGGCGGTATTGACCTGCAGAAACTCCTGCTGTGGGTGCTTCCTGCCGCCTTGTGGTGGCACCGAAGCTACTGTCCCCTCGATCAATTTCAACAATGCCTGCTGAACGCCTTCGCCAGAAACATCACGGGTAATGGATGGGTTATCGGCTTTTCGTGAGATTTTGTCGATTTCATCAATGTAGACGATACCGGACTCCGCCTTCTCGACATCGTAATCACATTTCTGAAGGATCTTCTGAATAATGTTTTCAACGTCCTCGCCGACATAACCCGCTTCGGTCAGTGTGGTCGCGTCAGCGATGGTGAAAGGAACATCCAATAACCGCGCCAGCGTCTCCGCCATCAGCGTCTTACCCGAACCGGTGGGGCCAATCAGCAAGATGTTGCTCTTGGCCAGTTCCACATCATTCTTGCGGCCCTGCCCCTGCACCCGAAGTCGCTTGTAATGGTTGTAAACCGCGACAGACAGGGTGCGCTTGGCCTTATCCTGCCCAATCACATACTCATCAAGGACCTCTTTGATCTCTTTAGGCTTTGGGAGTTTTTCTGAGCCACCGGCGACGCTTTCCTGCAATTCTTCACGGATGATGTCATTGCAAAGGTCAACACATTCATCACAGACATAGACCGAAGGGCCTGCAATCAGCTTCCTGACTTCATGCTGACTCTTGCCGCAGAAAGAACAGTAAAGCAACTTGCCGCCAGCATCCTTGGTACGTTTGTCATCACTCATTATTTCCTCCCGGACGAATCATTCGCCACATGCCTTCACCAAAGCCCGTCTGCAGCTGTTCCAAAGGAACCTCAGCTCATCCGTCGATCAAGCACCTTGTCAATCAATCCGTACTGGACCGCATCCTGGCCACTCATGAAGTTATCACGATCGGTGTCGCCTGCAATCTTTTCAATAGGCTGGCCTGAGTGGTCCGCTAGAATTTGGTTCAAACGGTCCCTGATCGCAAGAATCTCCCGAGCATGAATATCAATATCGCTCGCCTGACCCTGAAAGCCCCCCAACGGCTGATGAATCATCACCCGGGAGTGCGGAAGGCAATAACGCTTACCCGCTGCACCGCCGGCCAAAAGGAGAGCGCCCATGCTCGCCGCTTGTCCAATACACAAGGTGCTGACGTCTGGCTTGATGAACTGCATGGTGTCATAGATAGCCAACCCGGAGGTCACCACGCCGCCTGGAGAATTGATGTAGAGATGAATGTCCTTATCGGGATTTTCAGACTCAAGAAACAGGAGCTGGGCAATCACCAGATTGGCCATGTAATCTTCAACCTGCCCCACCAGAAAAATGACGCGCTCCTTGAGGAGTCTCGAATAAATATCAAAGGCTCTTTCGCCCCGCGCCGACTGTTCGATGACCATCGGCACCAGACCGCCGGCGGCCTTAGGATCGAGTTCTGGGGGTAGATTACCGTAGCGCATGGAGGCCATCCTTATTTGACGTTAGGAAAGCCCTGGGGCCGAACCAGTGGCGGCGGCCATCAGGGTTTTGAAATCAATAGGTTCTTGGGTTGTTTTCGCCTTGTCGAGGACTAACTCAACCACCTGATCCTCAAGCACCATATTTTCGATGTCTTTGAGTCGCGATGAGTCTCCATAGTACCAGCGGACGACTTCATCAGCATCCTCATAGCTCGCCGCGAGATCCTCAACGGCAAGCCGAACCTTTTGGGGGTCCACCTTGACCGCGTGGGCATCAATCAATTTGCCAAGAATCAAGGCGAGGGCCACCCGACGTTTAGCCATCGGCTCCAGCTGTTCGCGAAGAACCTCTTCGTCAATGGTCTGCTTTCGCTTTTTAGCGGACTCCCGGTAGGGTTTCACCAGCTCTCTGAGTTCGTCTTTGATCAAGGAACCTGGCAGCGCAATGGTGTTACGGTCAAATAATTGATCCATCACAACGCCTTTGGTTCTTGCCTTGAGGGCACGTTCCATTTCACGCTGCATATTGGAGCGAATATCGGATTTAAGTTCCTCAACATCGCCGGTTTCAATGCCAAAGGATCGGGCAAAGTCAGCATCGATGACGGGCAGCACGGTGGCCTCGACCCGAGCGACGTCAATTTCAAAATGGCCGCTCTTGCCGGCTAACTTTTCACCGGGATATTCCTTTGGAAACTCGATATCAAAAGCAAGGTGATCACCTGCCTTAGCACCAATCAGCTGATCCTCAAATCCGGGGATCATCTGACCCCCACCAATCTCTACAGGAAAGTCATCGACGCGGCCATTGGTGAAGTTCTCTCCATCCATCGTGCCTTCAAAGGCAATGACAATCCGATCGCCCTTGGCGCTGGCACGATCTTGAGATTCAAAGGTCTTCCGCTGCTCTCTGAGGCGGTCGATCATGCCGTCGACATCGGCATCCGCCACCGCCGAAGTAAATTGCTTCACCTCGAGGGTTTCGATGGGCATGACCACAAATTCAGGCATGATTTCAAAAGACGCCTCGTATTCAAGGCCCTCGCCTTCATCCATTTTGTTCGCCTTGATCTCCGGCATA
Organism: Gammaproteobacteria bacterium; assembly: GCA_009922685.1. Lineage (GTDB taxonomy): Bacteria > Pseudomonadota > Gammaproteobacteria > Methylococcales > Methylococcaceae > UBA6136. The sequence continues at coordinate 8,309 of RFVA01000052.1, forward strand.
CCCGCCGGGTTCAGCTTCTCATCACGAACCGCATCGTAGAAGCTCGATTGAATGAGATCCGATACAACCTCTTCACGGACCTGCTGGCCATATCGCTTGCGAACCACCGCCTGAGGGACCTTACCGGGCCGGAATCCATCGATCTTGACCTTGTGGGAGAGAGATTGAAGGCGGGACTCCACCTGCTGGCTGATTTTCTCTTCCGGCAGGGTAACGGTTATTTTACGGCTCAGTTCAGACGTCGTTTCAACAGACACTTGCATGTCGCTCTCACCTCGGACAATGGTTAGGATAGGCTGGAAGCGGACTACCCTTTGAAGGTATCCGGATCCGGGGGGCCATCAGGTTTGGGATGGTTAGATGCGTTCGCCTCATCGAATGAGAGAGAACGCAACGTTCAGATTTCGAATTGGTGCGAATGGGGAGAATCGAACTCCCAAGGGTCACCCCACTGGAACCTAAATCCAGCGCGTCTACCAATTTCGCCACATTCGCTGATTGTGACCCGACTCTGTGCCCGCTGCCTATGAGACTGAATCGATCAATCATTCCAAGCAGACTGGGCAGTAAGGTTCTGGGCATCTTTGGATATTATAGGGTCTGGGATAAGTTTTTTCACGTTTTATTGGGCAATTCCCGGCCCTTGAGGAGTCTGGATGCCCGATACGAAGCCCCTAGCGCCCTCCCCTCTCGCGGAGGGAGTCACCCAATTCCAGCTTGATTTCAACGAGGCGCCTCCTCTCGATGAAACCCTTTTAAGCGAGCTGAACGCCTGGCGAAGGATCCTCTATCAACGGGGACTTAATGGCCGCGATCCCGCCCGATATGGAGGCCTAGCCTATGGCAATGTGAGCCAAAAAATCGGGAGTGGGTTTGCGATCAGCGGGACACAGACAGGCGGTATCCCTCATCTATCGGCGCGCCACTACACGATGGTCAGTGCCTTTGACATCGAATCCAACACCGTCAGAGCTCAGGGCCCGTTGCCGCCCTCTTCTGAAGCCATGACTCACGGCGCTGCCTATCAGGCAAACCCTGACATCCAGGTCGTGCTGCATGCCCATGCCCCGATGATCTGGCAAAACGCCGATACCCTTGATCTTCAAAGCACCGAACCTAACATCGGCTATGGGACCCCCGCCATGGCCCGGGCAATTGGGCGGTTACTCAGCCAAGACCCCTTTTCAGTCTTGGTCATGGGGGGGCATGAGGATGGCGTACTGGCCACCGGCAGGACTCCTTCAGAGGCCGCTCATCGACTCCTTGACACGTTGGCCAGGGCCTTGGCCCTTCGGCCAAAGACCCCCTCCTGATGAGACGAAAAAGAAAGTCGGGGCGATCAGGACCCAAAAGGAACCCGATAACCGCCGTTATAATGAACGCCATTGAGCGCATTGCAATCTTGTTGAGACCACGCCATGTTCAAAATCCGTTTTAACGAATTCCTCTCACACTCCTTCCAGACCAGTGCCTTCGTGATGCTCTATGGTCTCCTGATATTTCTGCCCTTAATCCGCCCCCCGGTGATTCTGACCCTCATCTTAGTCAGCGCCCTCGTTTATTTTTCGATGTATTTTGGTGCCGTCTTTGCCAAAGGGCCGATTGAAAAGAAGCCGACCAGCCCAGAATGAGACGGTTTTTTTGGGTGGTTCTGGACCCATGGCGGGCAAACCCTTGGCATGCGTGCCTGGGGCCTTCAGGTTCAAAGCCTCAATGGCACATCTTGCCATTGGCAGCAGGCGCTGCTGAGGGGCATTTGGGCCCTCCTCGGCGGGAGCTTCCTCGGCCTAGGCTACCTCTGGAGTCTCATTGACCATGAAGGACGAACACTCCAGGACCACCGCTCAGGCACCCGCTTAATCAGGGTGACACCGCATCGTTAAGGCCTTGGCTGGGGGGCCTTTGAAAGCACCCCCAGTCCCTCAGTGCTCAGACCTCCTCGAGGTCGTCGCTGCGGGGGTGGTGTTTAACCTCTCCCCGCTGGATTCGGCTGTATTCTTCAAGCTGTCGACCTGCGGCTTGGAAGGCGTCCCTTAGAGCCACATAGATATCCTCATGCGATTGCTTGTCATGATGATCGCGGCTTACAACGATATGCTTATTGGGTACAGCGATGTCGAGCCGAATCTTGTAGAGGTTCCCATGGTGCTGGTGATGGTGTTCGGCCTCGACCGCAACTCTGCAACTGGTGATGTTATGGCAATGCTGTTCAAGCTTGGCCGCTTTTTCACGAATCCTTGCTTCGACTGCATCAGAATGGGGAATCCCGCGAAAGGTGATTTCAAGTGGTAATTGCATAGGTCCTTCCTTATTTTGAGCCGCCACATTTAAAAGACCATCATCGGGTCGAGGGGCCGCTCCTGGCCCGATCCACTGAAGGTCCATGACTTGCCCCCAGAAAGAGGCGTGCTGCGGCTGTTGCGATGGGAATCACGGCCCGGTAGATTCCACTCGAAGTTTCCAAGTAGCAAACCTTCACCGGGACGATCCCATCATAAACAGGAAATTCAAAGTCTGTCGAATAAAGAACCCATGTGATCATTGCCTTGCTGATCACGACCAACCGCTATCGTAACCGAGGACTCCATGCACCCTAACAGCCTGCCGACACTCCCAGAAGCCACCGTCCAGCAACGGCTCTCAGAAGAGCTTCCCCATTGGACGCTCGAAGGCGGTTGGATCCGTCGAAAATACCGAACCAGTGGGTGGAAGGCTTCACTTATTTTGGTCAATACCATCGGCCATCTTGCCGAAGTTGCGTGGCATCATCCCGATCTTTCGGTCACCTATGCCATGGTTATCGTCAAACTCATGACCCATTCGGCCAAGGGAATTACCGAACGGGATCTGGCATTAGCCAAAAAGATTGAGGAAGTGATCCAGTGGCAGCCTCTGACCCTCGATTCAAATTCATTAAAATCGACCCTCGTTGAACGGAGCCTCTGTCTCAATGTGTCGCCCCACCTCCAGTGGTGCTAATTTTAGCTTGGAGACAATACCCCACAAAAAAATCTCTGGGGCGTCCATGTCGACTAATTACTGAACATTTTAATTCGCTCGATTGATGGCGGCGAAACAGGGCTATTCGCTCGCATGAAGATTTTCAATGCATCCAGATCGATTCCCCCACCAATCAGGTTCTTACCGCCTTTGAATGCCGTAAACGAGTCTCCACCAGCAGCCAGGAAATCTCCAACCGTTACCGCAATCTTCTCGAACCACTCATCCACTTCGAAACCGAAACCCTGAGGTTCATGACCGACACCAACGTCCCTTTCACGAATAACCAAGGGGAAAAGGACATCCGGATGACCAAGGTCCACCAAAAGATCTCCGGCTGCTTCAGGTCTCAGGACGGCGCCGAAATCTCCTCTCGGGTTCGAAGCTATCTTTCAACCCGCGCCAAGAACAAGGTCTCGGCATCCGATGCCTTCAACCTGTGAGTGCGATTGGTGCAGAACGTCATGACCACAATGAGGGCACCCTTTGGCGCATGCCTCATCAGCTCATTCGGCATCAAAATTAACAAGACATGAAAAAGGATGGGATCGGAAACAAGAAAATGGGAGACTGGAATATGTTTTTGAGTGTGAGAATCCAGAGACTCGCCTAATCGGGAGTTGTTATCAACTCCCGTGAGGGTGTTTACCCCTCAACCCTCATCCAAAATGATCACCAGGCCTAAAAAGCCCATCAAAGTTTCTGGCCGTACTCACATTCGAGGGTCAGGTTGACGCAGAGCTGAGCCTACCTGTCTTAGGTTCTTAATGCTCACCTCTGCCCTCCAATGGCCAGAATCTTCTTTCGAAGCCTCACCAACCTGACCTCTAGGGAACCCTGACTGCAGCGAGTACCTTTTGGTACCATGAATGGCGTCAATTATCCTGGCCGGTTTTAGTTAAAAAAGGCGTTGTAGATTGTTTCGTGGGACACCCGCTTTTCCAAATCGTCAGCGTACCGATTATTGAGAGTGCCAGCGATCTCCTCCGGGGACCAATCCCCGCGGAGGAAGTGTCGGACAACTCCGAATAGCACGGTATGCACATCGAGCTTTGACATTCGCCGACGCTGAAGCCACTTCTCCCTCCCTCGGTCTCCAGCTGCTTCGGGTTCATAAAACTGACCCTCAGTGCGGTGTCTTTTCAATTCTCGGCTGATGCTGCTCGGGGAACGATTCAATGCCCTGGCAACCGCCCGAAGAGTTGAACCTTTCCGCTTCATCAATATCAGCGTAGCCCTTCCTTCAGGTTTCATATGTTCGTATAATTCTTAAATCCCAGCATCCCATTCTCATCGTTGGTTCACTTGTTTTTTGAGCCCGCCACTTGGCATGAGCCAACAAGTTTAGGGACCTATTTCAGAAATACCCCTTGAAATCCTTATGACTCCCAATGAGCAGTCGATAATGAAAACTAAACATTTATCTCAGAGACGTCTTTTACTAAAGCTTGGGTTGACTGCCGGCGTAGCAGGGGGCTTGGGCTGGAAGCAAAGCATTGCAGAGGCCCTTTCGCCCAACCCTTCCAATTCGGTTGGAGTACCGGAAGCGATCTTCGATGCTGAAGATGCGGCACAACTGGTTCTGTATATGGCAAAGTTGGCTGAAGCTGAGGGGACCTTTGGTGTCGGGGGCGCCATCGTCGACAACCGAACGGGAAAGGTTATCAAGGCCATGCATAATCGTGTCTTACAGATCGTTGAGGTGGGTGAATATGCTGGCAAGCCTTATACGTTTGATCCAACAGCACACGGGGAACGCCAATTGGTGTCCTGGTATTTCGAAAATGCCAAGCGGCTCAAGCTTCCTCCGCCTTCGCAATTGACGGTAGTGTCTTCTTTAGACCCCTGTGCGATGTGCGCAGGATCCCTAATTACAGCAGGCTTTAATGTTGGTGTTGTGGCTTATGATTATTACGCGGGCATTAATGACGACGAGTCATTCGAGTTTAAAGGCCTGCCTCCGCGGACTAGACGAACACTCAAGAACCATTTTGGCTATTACGCGGTTTCAGCTAAGCGTGAGTATGTGGGCAATCACAGGTCAGCCTTCTCGGGCACATCTGTTACCTCAAAGACGGCCAATGACTGTCTTGAAATCTTTGCCCAAAGTGTAGATAAGATCCGAAAAATTAGCCAGGATTCAGGCTTGCCCCCCGATCAGATGCAGGATCCAGCGTATTTTAGTTCCGGGACCCAGTTCATTCAGCAGCTCAAGACTAATCTGCCAGAAGCGTTCAGTTTGAAGCTGAAAGATTACAGAAGGCCGGATAGAGATCTCTATAACTACCTAAGATGGCTGAAATCCCGCACCTTAAGAGCAACCAATGCAGTGGCCTTTATAGACCCTTTTGGTAATCTCATTGCCGCGTCTGCGGATACCTTTGATATTAGCCCGATTAGTACGGCTTTCATGAACGTCGTGCAGCGTTATTCATTGACGCGTTTCAATCTAATCAATAATCAACAAACTACTCATCTGGCAAGGCTGGGCATGACAGCCCCAAAATATGGGACATTTGTTTTTTTAAGGGCACCAACGCCTGATGAAACCACAACCCTCAAGGATTTAGGTGCCTATGGATCCACTATGGAAGGACCTATTCCCGTGACTAACCCAAGCAATTTCCTGTATTTCAGAAATCCACAAGGCGGTAGCGTTAATGGTTTGCTTCGTGAAATTTCAGGGCTTCCGCCGTTCTATAACCAGTTAGTCAAGATATCACCCCAACGCTCAATGTCTTGAGTTAATTAAAATTCATTAACTAATTATCTAAACATCTCTGGGGCGTCTATGTCGACTAATTACTGAGTATTTTAATTCGCTCGATTGATGGCGGCGAAACAGGGCTATTCGCTCGCATG
>RFVA01000053.1 GCA_009922685.1 Gammaproteobacteria bacterium
GCCTGTCTGATCACATTGGGATTGAAGTGTTCTTGAATGATCTGGGCGGCGGTATAGGTTGAGAAGGCATTACCTTCGCTCGAGAGATAGGCCGCGGTTAAAGCTTTTGAGATCGCCGCAACGGAGCTTGGAACTTGCGCTTCTTCAAGTCCCTGGCCTTTAGCGGTGTAAGGGGCCGGAGGGGCTGTGGAATAGGCACTGAGTAGGTTATTCAGGGGTTGCAGCGGGGGAAGGTCAGAATTAAAACGACCGGATCGAATGATGACCAAGCCTCCAACAGCTGCGGACGCATCTGCCGATGGCGACTGCGCGATGGCTGAGGTGCTTTCAAAAAGCCCCAATACATTGCCGACCCGATCTACCACAGCAATGGTGACGGCTTGATTGCCGCCCGCTTTGGCTTCCTGATAAGCCTGGGCGATGATGCGATTCACCTGGTTCACGGTCAGAAAGCTGTTGGCATTGGCGCAGCCACCGGTGCAATCGGTGGCAATTTCAGCATGCACCAGCGATTGGGTGAGAAGGAGAAAGAGTCCTAAGAGAAGCGCGAGAAATCTCGTTTCACTCAGGGCTTTGAGATGGATAGGAGCCACGATCTTCATGGTTGTTTCGGCGTCGGGGTGATGACCCCATCAGGCTCACCCCCTGAGCGGTTCCCGTGCCAAGGCTTGATGGCTTCCGCTTTGGGCGCAAACCGGGTGCCCTTCATATTAAATTGAGGGTCTTTGTGAAACGTGTGGCACTTGAGGCAGGTTGAATCCCCGGCGTCATGGCATTCCGTGCAGCTGGCCTGAGCGGGGATGTTGACATCCTCCGGGGTCTCAGAGGATTCGACCTTGTGGCATCCGGTGCACGCATAGAGATCATGAGCCTTGTGTTCAAACTTTGCGGCTGGATACCATTTCTCAGTGAACTTTGGCTTGACGATGCGCCATTCTGAGACATCATTCGAAGGTTTCAATGGCTCATGACACTCGGAGCAGACGCCTTTTTCAAAGACGCGTTGGGTCATTTCCCGTGCATACCCATCGAGCGTCACCTCCGGTTGATCGAAATCAAGGCTCCCTTGGCTAATCATTCGCCCTGGGAGCTCACGGTCATTCTTATCAGGTGGCGCGGGTGGATCAATCCGGCTGCCCTTGGGGCTTCTGGCATAAAATTCTTTTAAGAAGGTGAAGATCTTGTCGGCCTTACCATGGGGGAGTTCCGTGGTTGGCGCTAAACCGTCGAAGGTCAATTTATGACAGCGTTGGCAATGATCCTCGAACGTCAAAGGCTTCATGCCAACCCTCTGATCGTCAGGCTTGTGGCAGCTCCAGCATTCAAGCTTCATGATTTCGGCGCCGCCTTTTCCGTCAGGCGCAAGAATACCGTCTTTGTTTAAGTGGTCTTTATGGGAAAACCCACGAAGTCCCGAGTGCTCTTTGAGATGTTCTTTGTCATCCATTCTGACCCGGGTGACGATAGGATGATCTTCTTCATGGTTTGAAACCATCGCAGCCACGAATTCAGGATGCTTTTCAGCCAAGAGGCTCTCTTCACCTGAAAAATCAGCGGGTATAGATTGAAGTTCTGATTGTGGGGCGATTTTCTTAATGTCGGCATGACATTGAAGGCATTGTTCAACGCGGTCACCAAGGACCAAGAAATTATCTGCAATGTGCTCTTGATGACAATCCCCGCACATGGGCATGGGGTTCCCTGTGACCTTGATATCATCGATATTGAAGTGATGGCGGATATCCTCATGACAGGCATTACAGGCCTTATCGGGAACATTCGTAAAGGCGCCATCGGAATGACATTTTTCGCAATCATCGGCAATCCGAATGTGATAGCGACTAACGGGTCCAACGCTCCAGGATGTAGCGCTCATAGCCCGCATTAATGGGCTGCCGTTTTTAAGGAAATGATTGAGGCTTGGAACGTAAACAGAGATGAGAGGGATGAGGAACAGCACCAAGAGGGTCAGGAGGACCGCAAACCAAGCAACGGGGCGGACATGAAGTTGATGGAGCTTCGCTTTGATCCAGCGGATTAATCGGTTCCCTTGATCGAGCGTTAAGAGATGCGCTTGGGCCTCTTCAGGGGTAATCACCTCAGCCTCAAAGTCATGCTCAGCATCAGGCGTCAGAATTCTGAGGTGAAAGTGGCCAACGCTAACGATATCTTGAGGTTTAAGGGTTGCTATTTTTCGGCTTTTGCCATTGACGAGAATACCGCTATGAGCGAGTGCTTCAAGGGTGGCGAGACCCGAGTCGCGAGCGACCTGAATCACCCCATGAAAATCGGCGGCATGCGGATTATCCGTATGAATGTCATTTTCCGGGTGACGTCCGATTCGAAGGTTATCGGATTCGAACACCAGATGCGTTGAGTGATCTTCTGGTTGACCGGCTTGGTTAGCATGGCGAATACGAAACTTCACGGGCAGACCTGTCTCGGTTTAGTAGTAAAAAACGGACACAATGTGGATCACCAGCGCAATGAGGGTCGCCAGCGACAGAGGAACGTGAAACATCAGCCAGATCTTGAGGCGGCGGTTGTAAACACGATCCAAGTGAAGCTTATGAATACAGGTGGCCTTTTCATTGATCAGATCTAACAACTGCTGAAGCTTTTCTCCTGGTGAGCGATTGAACGATAGATCAATAATAATGGCGGACAGCCTCATGTGGGGGTCGCTGGGGTCCTTTTGTTTGAGATCACTGACAGGGGTATCCGAAGGGGCGATCGATTCCTCTTTGGTTAATGAGCAATAACAAGCCTTCGAAGCCTCTTTGATCGTTTCACCCACCCTTAACATGTCCATTAAGACCTTTTTGCTGGGATGCCGGCGCTCCTTGAGGGTGGTATGAATGGTATAGGCCATCATCTCATGCACATGGCTATCGATCTGGCGAGCGATCTCAAGAGCCTTCCTATCGATCTGATCGATCGTTTCGTGTAATTGTTGGGCGTTTGAGTTCTTGATGTTCGCGGAGATGAGCCCTGGGACGGTCAGGTAGTAATAGACCCCAATCATGCCACTCAGGATGGTCAAGACCATCAGGATATAAGCCATCGTGTGGATGTTATCGTCAAACTGGAACCCGCAGTGGAGGGTGCCAATGACCAGGAGGGCCGTGCCCATATACACGTGTGCCGATAACCAACGGGTGAGGCTATAGCGGGTTCCTGTGTATTGACGTTTTCTGACCCCGAACCAAACCAGCCAGACAATAATGAGGGTTCCCACGGTTCCAAGGGTATAGCCCAGCCAGGAATTCCCGCTCGGGGGGCCGACAGGGTCATCCACCACATAGAGGAAGATGGAAATACAGCAGAGGCCCAAGGCAATCTTGAGGTAGAGAAATTGGTCCTGACGGATGAAAGAACGGTTCATCAGATTTCCTTTTAGGCCATCTTCAATGGTTCAGGTGCGATGCTTCAAATATCCGCACCAGTTGATCAGGGCTTTTGCGAAGCGCTGCGCCGGTTGGACAGGCTTGAACACACGCGGGTCCTGATGCCTGATGGACACAAAGATCACACTTGACCGCTTTCTTACTGGTCGTCCCATCATGCAAATGTTCTGTCTCTTGCCCTGGGGGACGACCTTTACCGAACAACAGCCAGGACAATAAAGAGGTGGGTTCTGGTGGTTTTGCAGCCACCAGCTGAACGACGCCGAAGGGGCAATTAGCGACACAGTTGCCACAACCGATGCAGGTGTTGGCGTTAATGCTGATGTCACCGTCGGCTTGCCGACTGATCGCATCCGGCGGGCAGTCCTTCATACAGCTCGGGTCATAACAATGGCGACAGGCCACCGGCACATGAATGGTCGCAAAGGTGTCGCCGGCCTTTCGATTCAATCGAGAGATACCGCCGTGCGTTTCCGCACAAGCCTTCTCACAGTTGTCGCAACGGACACATAAGGCTTCATCAATCACTAAAACATTTGTGCCTTCGACGACACCGGTCTCATCCAGAAAACTGATGACGGCACTGGTATTGGTTTCAGTGCTTTTTTGTTGCTCCTTGAGGAGCATGTTTCTCGCCCTTCGCTCCGCCGCATGTTGGATTGAGGGGTATCTGGCGAGGACAGCCATGAGTTTGCTGGCATCGAGCTTCAGAATCTCGGTGCGAGAAGTGGTCGTTGCGGTATCGAGACGGTTACCGCCCAGGAAAATCTCATCGTTGCCAAACCACTCCCCAGTGGATATGAGATGTTGAACCTGCGTTTTTCCTTCGAAATCACGGGATAAGGTGACCGCACCACTCCTGATGATATAAAACGCATCAGTGACAGCCCCTTCTTGATAGACGACTTGGCCGGCCTTGAGACTCATTAATTCGACATCACCTGCCAGCGCATCAAAATGCATTTCGTTGATGTCTTCTAGGAGACTGTCTTCAGGCAGGAGTGTGACAAAGGAACGAAGCAGAATGCGGCGGGTGAAGATGTGATCAATCGTTTTTTTAATGGAATCGACACTATTGAACAGCTTCTGAGACGCTCTTAACGGGGTCTCTAAAAGGACCGTGTCCTCCAGAGCAATCGACCAGACATCTTGAGGAAGACCTGATTTGATGCTGGTCAGGCCCTGCAGGCTCCCAACGGTGTACTGATAATTGCGTTCAGAGGCATTGCCATCACGGCTTAAGGCCAGAGACCCCTTAAGGATCGCAGAGATCCCTTGGGCATAATCGCCGGGTTTGTACAAGACTTCACCGGCCTTTAGAAACAAAAGCTCACTTTCACGAACGTATTCTCGGAGAACAAGTGTGGTGACCTCCGAGAGCATAGGAACATTTGTCTTCAAGTCAGTCAGCGCCTCTTTGACGCCCCGATAATCGGGCAAGTTCTTGAGAACCTCTTCCAACAAACCCTCGTCGGCAGGGTCGATGCTTCGTCCTTCAATAAATTCAATGGCTTCGTAGCCCTGATTCATTGCTTCCTTGATTAGGGGGCAACCTGCAAGAGCGCCAACGATATAGATGCCGGCACGGGTACTCTGATAGCCTTCACCGATGATGGGGAACGCGGTTTCCGCTTCATTCGGGAATCCGACACCAAGACTATCGAGAAGCTTACGCTGGGGCATGGCGCCCGCCCTGATGATGATCAAATCAGCCGGAACCGTGATGCTGCCATTGGCTGATTCAACAATCATTTCAGCCGAAGCCCCCTCGCCAGTTCGGGCTAAAACCGATTCGGGAACACCGCCATAGATGCAGTCGATTTCCTTATTTTGGATGGCTCTTAGGATCGCTGCTGCATTCCGTGATTTGGCACGATCAAATCCTTCACGGCGATTGATGACGGTGACCTTGTTGTTTTTTGAAAGGGCGATGGCGTCCTCAATCGCCGAGTCGCCTGCACCGACCACAATGATGCGTTGTCCCTTGAGGAGGGAGGCATCATCGAGCTTGTAGGCGACCGCTGGGTGGTCTTCCCCCGGGATACCGAGCTTTCGGATATTACCCATGGTCCCGATGGCCAGGATGACAGATTGAGCCTGGATCACCTCGCCATTCGCCAGCGCCACCTCAAAGGCACCGCGATCACCGCTGATCGCTTTCAGCGCGGAGTTGAACCGCAGATTGATTTTGAGGCGGTCAATATCTTCCTTCCAAGCTTGAAGGACTTCTTCGCGGGTTCCTTCTTCGAACTTGGTGCTGCTTCGTAGGGGCATATTGGCCGGCTCGTCCATGACGTGCTTGCCTTTCTGATACCAGAAATTGACGGTATTTGAGATGTCTGGCGCAGATTCGATCAGGATATGGGGGATACCGAGTTCTGCAGCCCGTGCGGCCGCACTCAGGCCTGCAGGGCCAGAACCGATAATCGCGACCTTATAAGAAGATGAATCGCTGCTCACTGGGATTGCCTCAGGGTAAAAGGGTCACTGTGACGCAAAAAAGACTGTCCATGACGGGCGGGTCCCACGGTCAAGGCGAACCAAGGGTCGCCATGGCGCCTCGGAAAAGAGCAGGGTGGAAACCGTCTGGATTCTGCGTGGCGTTCCTCAATGCATTCATTGAGTTGTCTGTGATCGATCGGTCGCCCTGTTGTTCTAAGGTCGCCCGGATCGCTTCAATGGCCATGACGGCTTGCTCTGCCGCAGCATAGCTGTAGAAATCATTCTGCCGGCTTCTACTGATCAACAATCGCAGGAGTTGGTGACAGTCATCCACCGTATAGGTATGGTGGAGCAGATCCGTTTCTAAGGATTCCAATTGATGATCGATGGTCTTGAGGGCCTGTTGAAGGCTGGGCTGATCCACCTGACTCGCCTTGTGCAGAGTCATGATGGCCGAACGCATTTGATCGCCGCGATCGTGTGCGATCAGCTCGCCAAGAAGGGCGGTCATCACGAAACCAGAGTCATTAAAGCGAACCGCGCCAGAACCGATGTTCGATGACAAGGCACGCGGTTCCCAGAGAAGCTTAGACGTTGCTGAATCCCCTTTGCCGCTCGGGTGGGATTCTCTCATAGGATCGCTCGGCACCAGCGTCTCATGATGACAGGCCTCACAATCGAAGAAAGAGAGTTCAGGCATGAGGCCTCGGTGGCTATGCTTTCCGTTGTTATAAAGATCGATGAAGCGTCGAGCGGCCTTGATTTGGCCGATGGCCCAGGTGTTGACGTGTGAATACACCCCCTTGCGCTTTAGGTAATCCGTATCCATCACATAGTGCTTGTGCACTTCGGTGAAGGTGTCGAGTTCAAAGCTGATGCGCGGATGGCCTGCTCCCATAATTTTGTGGATGGCAAACCGTTCCTGATCCCCCACATGGCATTGGATGCAAAGCTGAGCCCGTTCTTCTGGTTTTTCAGTCGGGTAAAGACCGAGATCAAGGTTCTGCTGGTGAGTGACCTCGCCAGAAACATGCGGTCCGAGGTAACGATTCCCGCCACCGTGACACGCTTCGCAGCCGACCCCGTCATTGATATCGAAACGCTTTCCGCGGAGCGATACCGGAACATTGTCCGCATGGCAATCGAGACAGATCTTGGAGGCTTCTGGAGGCTTTGGAAGCCCTAAATTTCGGGCAATCCGTTTGGAACGATCATTGAGAAGAACCGCGTAGGACTTCGAATGGGGGTCTTCCCGGTTCCAAATCGTGTATTCATTTTGGACGACTGATGAATTTTGGTAGGGCCTTGCAGCCCCATGGCAATTACTTCCCGCGCAACTCGCGACCCCTAGATGAAGGTCCTCTTTTGGGGCTGGCACCTGGTCAGCTGTCGTCGCATCTGCTGCTCCGAGAGTCTCCATCGGCAATGGGATGTCCTCATTTGAGGAGGCCATTCCTGGAGCAACGGTCATTAATGAAGAGGTGACGATCAGGAATGTCAGAAAATGCCGCATGCAAAAATCCATGTAACGTTGGCTTACTGTTTCAGTGAGCGGGGTGCTGAAACACCCTGTTCATCATTCTATGGGGCTTTTGTAAAAGCCTCCTTTTAACCTCTCAATGCCTCAAAAGGGTTGAATTTCTTTGGGTTCAAGGCCCATTCATACCCATTATTTTCCTCGAAGTTTATCTCATTTGGGGGAGCTTAATTCAAGTCAGCCACGCAAAAAAACCTCAAATAAACGTCATCGAGTCGATGTGATTGGGGTCAAGGGAGATAATAAAAACCGACGCCCAGCATGAGATAAACGATGATCAACATAAAACCCTCGAGCCAGGTTGACCGTTGATCCCCAAGGAGGTGTCTTGAAATCAAGACGGCTAACATAATCCCGATCAGTTCGAATTTATTGAACCGAAGGTTCATGTTGAGCCCCATCGCTTGTCCCATCAAGACCAGAACCGGCGCCACCAGGAGCGCTAGCTGAGTGGTTGAACTGAGATTCACTGTGAGTGCGAGCGTCAATTGCTTCTTTGAGGCAAAGGAGACCGAGTTGATGTACTGGGGGATATTGCCGACCATCGAGAGGAGGAAGACACCGGCAAAGGACGGTGTGAGGTGCATGGCGTCAGCGGCTGGCTGAATGGATGAGGTTAAAAGGTCACTCATGAACGAAATCGCGGCAGTGACCCCCCCGAGTATGATGAAAGCGGTCCGGTTAGACCAAGGGTGAGGCACCTCTAGCGGCTTAATGGGATGCTTGTGTTGATGCTTGAGTGCCTGTTCAACCGAGCCGGTCGTGAGGGGTAAGCTTTTTTCCTGAAGGGTATAGATAATGCTTGCGATGTAGATGAGGAGCATCAAAATGGAAATGTGGATGCTGATCTCCTGATCGATAACCGTACTAAAGTTGAAGACCGCCGGGACCAATAGGCCAAAAGCCGTGACCGATAAGAGCGCGAGGTTCATGGCGATCATGGAGTTATCGAAGGTCGCGATGCGCTGCTTAAGACCGCCGGCGATCATGGTCGCTCCGACACCAAAGAGCAGAGTTCCAATAATGGATCCCGCAATGGAGGCCTTGAGCATGTCGATCAGGCCGTTTTGAAGCGCAAAAAGTCCAATAATCAACTCTGGCGCGTTACCCATGGTGGCATTGAGGAGCCCGCCATAGGTTGGCCCCATGCTTTTGGCCAGGACGCTCGTCGCTTCCTCCATGACTTTAGCGAGAGGGATGATGGCCATAGTCGAGGCCAGAAAGAGGATGGAGGGCTGAACCGAAAAGGCCTTTAGAGCAAAAGTCAGCGGCGTGAATAAGAGGAACCATCGCATCATCATGAATATCTCTCTCCTAAAGAACGGTGAAGTCGCAAGGCTATTATCAATGCCTCAATCTACGATCATGATGACACTCGGCCGTCTCTAAATATAGGCTTATTCTCCTTGCTGCCCAAGTCTTGCCCGATCGGCTATAGGCCCTACCTTCCTGAAGAACGGAATGACGGTTTCATTAGTTGGACCAGGCATGCTCCTGCAGTTGCTTGAGAGTGACGATATCGAGCGCACGCTCATGGGTGCTTTCAAGAATGACTTTGGGGGCCACGGAGGCTTCATAAGCTTCCTTAAAGCGGAGGGCGCAAAGACACCATCGATCCCCAGGGCGGAGCCCTTCAAACCCAAAGGCCTTTTGTGGGGTGGTAAGGTCATTGCCTCGTTTTTTTGAGAATTCAAGAAAATCAGCCGTGACTCTAGCGCAAATCAGATGCCCACCGAGATCTTCACTATGAGCATGGCAGCAACCATCTCTTAGGAATCCCGTCATGGGATGGGTGGAACACGGTTCTAAGGCAGTGCCAAGGACATTGAGCGCCTTCGTCATAGTAAGAATTCCTGAAAGATGAATGGGGTTAAAAGCGGGGTGACGCCCTTTTTTTAGCGATCCTTGATCAATCAAGAGACGTCTCGGAAGTCATCAAGGATCACTTGGGTTTCGGTGGTGTCCGTGCATAATAGACGCTTCACTCCTAATACCGTTCAACCCTTATGTCTCAGACCCATCAAGCAACCCCCCCCCAAGAGGCCTCTCATCCTGGTGCTACCTTGAAGCGGGAGCTTGCAGGGCGGCACATTCAGTTGATTGCCATTGGTGGCTGTATCGGAACAGGGCTTTTCATGGGATCCGGGAAGACGATCTCCCTTGCGGGCCCTTCGGTGGTTCTGGTCTATGCCGTGATTGGTTTTATGCTTTTTTTTCTCATGCGCGCGATGGGCGAGCTGCTTCTTTCTAATCCGAACTATAAATCCTTTGCCGATGCGGCTGATGATTTACTGGGTCCTTGGGCCGGGTTTGTCACCGGCTGGTCCTACTGGTTTGCCTGGATTGTTACGGCCATAGCTGAAGTCATTGCCATTGCGGGTTATATGAGCTTCTGGTGGCCGGATCTCCCTTTATGGATTCCTGCGGTCGCGTCAGTCATAGGATTGCTGTCCATCAACCTACTGACGGTCAAAGCCTTTGGTGAAATTGAATTCTGGTTTGCGCTGATTAAGATCATTGCGATTTTATCCCTGATCGTGGTCGGTATCGCCATGGTGGCGATGCACTTTGTTTCCCCTGAAGGCGTGCCGGCGCGGGTCGATAATCTCTGGTCCTATGGGGGGCTCTTTCCCCATGGCGTGATGGGTATGTTGGCCGGATTTGAGACGGCGGTGTTCGCCTTTGTCGGGATGGAGATTGTCGGGACGACCGCTGCTGAAGTGAAGGATCCGGAGCGGGTGATGCCCAATGCCATCAACACGATTCCGATCCGGATTCTCCTTTTTTATATTGGAACATTACTGGTTCTGATGATCGTGACACCTTGGCCACATATTTCGGCGACGAGTAGCCCTTTTGTTGGGATGTTTTCCTTGGCAGGCTTTGCAGGTGCTGCGGCCGTCGTCAATTTTGTCGTGGTGAGTTCTGCGTTGTCATCCACCAACAGTGGAATCTATTCGACCTCGAGGATGCTCTACGGTCTGGCTTGGCAGCGCGATGCTGCGGCCCTGTTTGGTCGTCTCAGTCAGCGCGGTGTCCCTGTCAATGCGCTGCTCCTTGCGGGTATCCTGCTCCTCTCATCGGCCGCACTGCTCGCAGCTGATGGCACGGTGATGGATGCCTTTCAATTAGTCGGATCAGTGGCTTCTCTGCTGTTTATCTTTATTTGGACCATGATCCTCCTGAGCTATCTGGCTTATCGCCGCCGCCGCCCGGAGTGTCATGCACGGTCTCATTTTAAGATGCCCGGTGGGCGCCCGATGGCGATCGTTGTCTTGCTGTTCTTTTTGGGATTCCTCATCACGCTCTTCCTGGATGCCGCCAATCGCTCGGCACTACTCATTCTTCCTTTGTGGTTTGGTCTCTTAGGTGCCCTCTATTTTGGGATGCTCAGAGGTCAACCCCACCATCGGCAGCGTCGAAGGCTGCATGAAGAGAAAGTTCACCATGAAAAAGCCCTGGCGGCTGCTTTCAATCGGGATTTAGGCGGAGTGTTCGAGGAATGATATGTCCTTGAGGGCGTTGATTCGGGCTGTGAGTCTTTTACCCGCTGCGATTCCCGGCCGCTCAATCCAGCGATGGATGGCAAACGATAAGAGGAGGCTCAACCCCGAGGTAAAAAAAAGTCCCAGCCACCAAGCCCATGTCAGCTGCTCAAGGGGCATTGAGAGCCATTGAAGGAAAAGAGGGGTGAGGGCGATCACCACCATGAAGTGGGTGAGATAGAGGCTGTAGGAGACTTTCCCGAGGAAGACCAGCCCTCGATGGGACATCCCCTTTTCAAATGAACGGCTGGTCAGGGCAAAGATCAACAGAAGGGCTGCCCCAAGGCCACTGACCATCCCTGGGGAAAGCCTTAGGGGACCTGCTAGAAAATATTCCCCGCAGAGTAGGCTGGTGATGCTGATGGTTGCCATCATCCATCGACGCCAAGCGCTCTTTTGCATGCAGGCTTCTAAGGATGAGAGGTTTTGGGCGACCAGAATCCCAAAGGCAAAATGGATGAGGAATCGGCTGCCTCCGATCATCACCAACCCCAAGACCAAAGCGATCAATAACCATCGACTTCTTTGGGTAATCATCACCCCAAAAGGGATCAGCATCGAGAGGACAATCTCGACCGAGAGACTCCAAGACTGTGGCAAGATCGTAATGCGATCGGCCATGGCAAAGAGGTTCATCTCGAGAAGAACGTCTTTGATATGGATTGATTCAAGCCAGAGGGCCTGGGTCCAGGCGCCTTGTGGCGGGATCGTCTGAAGGCCAAGTAGGCCAAACGTCGTCGTCACCCCATAGAGAAGACCTCCTAAGAGGAGGCAAAAAAGATAAGCGGGATAGATTCTAAAAAGGCGCGCCACCAAAAAGTTTGGCCAAAATCTTGGAGGCGTTGCGCCCGCTCTGAAGGAGCGAATCGAAAGAACAAAGCCGCTTAGGACAAAAAAACAGCAGACAGCGGAATCCCCCTCCAGAAAAAAATGGAAAATGGATGGGTTGATAAAGGCTGCTTTATTCAATGGCCATGGAGCCCCGTAAGCCTTGAGATAATGGGATAACAGCACTGAGAAAGCGAGTATGCCTCGAAGGGCATCCAGCTGCGGGTAATAATAAGCTGCGATATGACGTTGATCATCCATGATCGTTTGCTCTCCAAGGGGGTGGCGACTCGAGTCGCTTCTTCGATGTATGAGGTCTTAACCTCTTTTTTATGCCCACATTTTTACATACCACCCTTCAATCATGAAGCCATGAAAGAGAGAGGGGTCGGTACCAAAGCCTCCCGCGGACTCAATGAAAGCCCCTCTCATCGCCGGTCCCTATGCGCTAACACAGATAATCCGAGCTCAACTTTTTAAACGGTTGTGGTTGCGGTGAATGGCTGGATCATACGACGACTGTTGCCCATGATCACCTCATGTAAAGCCAAGATACGCGGCGGGGGAACCCTTTCTTGCAGAGGTTGAATTGGCCAAGGGAGGCCTCCTGGGTCTCATGCACAACCTGATTATGGACCTGCGAATTTTCTCTTAACCGATAGTCTGTTCCAAGGACACTCGGTTACTTCACAAGGGTGATGGCGACCTGATCGCAGACCTCCGGCTTTTGGACGGTCCCTAGGGTACAGAGTTTCAGGCTGCCCTTTATCGTTGCCCTCTTGAGGCTTGGATTAAAAGCCAAAGATCCTCGATTGATCTTACCGGCCGCTATGGGTCGATATGTCGAGCCATCGGCTGAGAATGAAAGATGAATGCTTTGGGTGGGATCGAACGAGGAGGGGCTGAACTGCCAGGTGATAGCGGTTTTGGTGCCGACTTTGATGCTGGGTGGTGCTTTGATGATCAAGCTTTTGATCGCTACTTGGGTATTATCGCTGACGCTATCCTTTCCGTCGCTGACGGTCAGGGTGAATCTATAGAGTCCTGGATCTTTTGCCGTGAAGCTGGGGGTGGGGGTGTTTGGATTGATCAGGTTCACCAAAGGGCCCGCTATCTGCGTCCATTGATAACTCAGTGGCGCGGGCGATTCATCAGGGTCCATGCTTTGATTGCCATGGAGGGTCACCTCTTTTCCTGCTAATTGGGTGGTGTTGCCACCGGCATTGGCCACGGGCGGCATATTTTGGAGCAGCGATCCTTTACCGGCAAAAGTCAAAGTTCCATCGATGGTGAGTGTCCAGTCTCCGGCCTTACGAGCTAAGCCATCCCCTGAAAAACCCGTTGGATTCGTCACAAAATAAAAGGCGAGGGGGGATCCTACGGTACCTGTGGTACTGCCAGCAACCCGATTCCAGAGACGTCCATTCCATTGGTTGCTGTTGAACGCTCCAGGGGTTCCGGCGTTGAAAATGCCCGATGAGCCCGTTAAATAGCTAAAGTAGATCTGGATAGTCTGTCGAACACCGTCAATGCCGACCCAATCAGTGCTAAAGAGGCTGCCTCCGTTGGCGGCGGAGAGGAGAACGCCCCAACTGCTGGCGTTGGATTGATCCGACTTCAGGGCATGATGAGCGCTCACATTGAAAATCAGGTTGGTTTTACCCATGAAGTCCGAATAATGAGGGTCTAGCCCTAGGTTAAAGACGCCGGTCGGTTGGACGAGGAACTTGTCTTGTGTGATGCCGAGATCCTTGTAAAAGGTTTTAGTCGTTGCAGGATCAAACACCGTAACGACTAATGAGGAGGGAGATCCATTGGCGCCATCACTGGTGAGCGCATTGCTTGATCCTGTAAACCCCATTAGACCCATTAATAAGATCGATCGGATGCGGGTGGTGGCGGCATTTTTCATTGTTTGATGATGCCTCTACAGTTATCAAGCAGGCTGCCGCGCGGTTGATGCGTATAGGCTGTTAAGGGGTTCAGGGGGTCAAAGATGGTTGGGCTCGGGTAGCCTTGGCCAGTGGTCGCGATATAGGTGCCGGTTCCAAAGGGCTGATTAATTGAGGCA
>RFVA01000054.1 GCA_009922685.1 Gammaproteobacteria bacterium
AAAGTCCTCTTTAGATCTTAGGAAGCCATATCCTCAGCAGAAAGTCCCGCATGCACTCGAGCCTTTTCAAGGTGCGACTCTAATTCTTCGATGCGCTCGAGGAGTCTATAACCCAGCGCTAGGGTCTTAAGATCAAGCTCAAGCTCGAAATCAGCTTCAAGCCGCCTCAGGCGCCGCATCAGCATCAACGTTTGGTCATTAAAAGCCCAATCCTTAGGCGACACCCCAGAAGGAATGAGAACCCCAATCTCGACCAATTCAGCGATCTCCGTCGGGCTGAGATTTGAGAGAGAGGCAAATTCTGTGAGACAGGTCGATGTGATCTCGACCCTGATGTCCGTTTCACGTTTGATCGTCATGCGTCGCCCTGAGGATGGAGGAAGGCTTCAAGTCGCTCCCTTGGATGAAAATCAGATAAGCCCTTGAGTTGCTCATAAAGATGGCGCTCCGCCTCGGTGATCTCATTGGGTAGCGCGATCACGAGATGCACAATCAGATCACCGGACCCTTCCTTCGGTTTTGGGAGCCCTTTTTGAGGCAGCCGCAGCTTCTTTCCTTGGGGACTTAAAGGGGGCACAGTGAGGCTCACAAACCCCTCAAGGGTTGGCAGCTTGATGGTGGCACCGAGGATCGCTTCAGCCGGCGTCAGCGGCACATCAAAATGAAGATCATGACCAAGGGGTCTTAGAAAAGGATGCGGCAGTAAGTGAATGGTTAAATAAAGATCCCCATCGCCACCGCCATGGAGACCCTTGCCACCTTTGCCGCGAAGTCGCATTTTTTGACCATCGATCACCCCCTTGGGGATCCTGGCCTTAAAGTGATGCGGAAGACGAACCGGACGTCCCGCAGCATCGAGTCCTTGAACCTGAAATTCTAAATCAAGCGTGGTGCCATGGGCCGCTTCTTCGAGGGTCAGTGTCGCGGCGACTTCGTAATCTTGCCCTTTGTGGGGTTGCCTCTGATAAGCGCCTTTTGGCCCTTCACCGCCTCGACTCCTCGATAGCTCCTCAAAGAGATCCGCTAAATTGATCCCTTCAAAACCCCCGGCTCGATTAAAATCATCAGGATCAAAGCCGCCCCCTGCCGCTTGACTGAAATGACTACCCCATTCAGGCGGCGGCCTCACTTCCTCGCCCGGTTGGTGTCGACCCAACTCATCGTAGGCCTTCCTAAGCTCTGGATCTTTGAGGGTTCGGTAGGCCTCATTGACCTCCTTGAATTTCTCTTCACCCTTGGGATCCTTAGAGATATCAGGATGATACTGGTGCGCCAGCTTCCGATAGGCTTTTTTGATATCACCCGCACTCGCCTGTCGCGTTAAGCCTAAGATCTCGTAATAATCCTTGAACTGCATGCTATGTGTGAAGAAAAGTCTGCTTTGAGAATCTGAAACCGGCACCAAAGTTGCCGATCATGGGTAGGTGCCATCTTAAACCAAGCCGAAATAAATCGCTTGAGGCTCTCAATTCTGGATTGAATGCGATACGCCGCCAGTGGGTGACAAAATGATCGGTAGGACCTTCTCCCAACAACACGCGTGCGTCATCGAAACCCAGACGATGACCTGACTTTTATCCCGAGCCAAAGCGATGCCCTTGGCCCATTCAAGGGGGATCATTTCATCCTCTTTCGCTAAAAGATGGAGTTCATCGTAATCATGCGTTTTTGGCTCTTTGGAAGGATTCAAAGACCCAATCAGCGGGCTAAAGCCATGCCACTTTGCCCAACCCTCAGGATCAAGATTACCTGCAAGAGTAATAATCTTGCTCACCTTCTGCATACGGTTGGCCATCAACAAAGCGAGTGCTGCACCCCCGCTATGACCAATGAGAATTAATTGTTTCACCTCTAACGCCTCGACAGCGACATTAAGACCCTGAATCATGGCATCGACCACCGATTGACTATACCGTGCCTCGGTCCAGAGGGACTTGTTGCATCCAGCATCTTTCGCGTGACCAAAATAACAAGGTCTACCAAGGTATAATCCGGGACTAGAGTCGATAGCCATCAAGCGTAGCATCATAGGATCAGTGGGCGTTGGATCCTCAGCCTTGACGTTGCGGTGGACCCAAGGACGACCATCCCCCTCCAAATAGACATGAAGAACGCGATCAGAGGTCCATGCCGACCGATTCCTGGCGGTCTCGAGGGTAAACCCCTGCGACTGGATGGAAGCGCGTTGGATTCCAAGATGGCTTGTCGTTGATGCAAACGATTCTGGTATACCTTGACAACCCCACAGGCTGCTGAGTATCACCATGAGGAGTAGGTTAAGCGTGGAGTGAACCATGGATCTATTGATCAAGATTGTGGAGTTCCAAGGAAAAATCGAAGCGAGAGAACATCGCCTCGAGGGGTATTCAACCTCCCTTGGACGTTCGGATCAATGCGATATCGTCCTCATCAACGACAACGGCGTCTCCAGAGAGCATGGGGTCATTAATCGTCAAGATGGGCATTACCGTTACACCGATCACAGCACTAATGGCACCATTGTGATCAACCGGGATCTCCACCTTAAGCACACGAGCACAGAAATAGACGCAGGAGACCTCCTCAAACTCGGCGACTACATTCTCGCTGTCGAATTAATGCCAACCGTTAAGGAAATCTTGCAACAACCGCAGGCCACCAAGCCTTTTGATCAAGGCTATCAAAGCGCCCTTCAAGATATTCTTGCCGCGGCGGGGTTAGAAAACATTGCGTGGCCCCCCTCTCTCGAACCAAGGGCCCTGGCCGATCGACTTGGCCAATTACTGGAAGCTTATACCTGTGGACTTCGAACAGCTCTCTCCGCAAGGACACAGGTCAAACAGCAATTACGTGCCGATCTGACCCAGATGGCCCCAAAAGCTAATAACCCCTTGAAGTTCTCTGTAGATGAACGCCATAGCCTCGAAAATCTTATTTATCCGGAGCAGTTAGGTTTTAGCGATGGGCTGACTGCCATTGAGCAAGGATTTTCAGATCTGATCCAACATGAATTAGCGCTCATGAAGGCTCTGCAGTCGTCTTTTAGCGAACATCTTAAGGCTTTTTCTCCCGAGCATTTCGAAGACACTGAAAAAAACGCCATCAGTTTTCAGAAAAAAATTAAAGCTTGGGATAATTACTGTAATAGCTATCCAGATCGCCGCGACGAAGCGCTCAGAGAACTACTGGGTGATGCCTTCAGAATCGCCTATGAAGAACAGATCAAAAAGTTCCGATCTGATCAAGACTCTGAAGCGGTCTGAACATTTTATCTGGCTTGAGTTGCGTAATGATCCAATAGTGAACCGATCCAGCGCTTCAAAGGTTCAGGCAACTGCTCCTGATCCTTTCGTACTTCACGGACCCTGTTTGGGATCATAGAGGCCCGACTTCCGCCTAACTGACGATCCAGAAGGCCTTCCTTAATCGGTGTCAAATTCATCAGAATCTGCGTCAATGGGGACAGGTCTTCCGCCGTATCATTACCAGCCTCGATAAGCTTCTTAAAAGATGATTTCAAGGCCAAAAGGGGTGTTTGACTGATAGGCAACGTTAGCCCCCCACCCTCCAAAGGCAAGTGCAGCGAATTTTGGAGCTTGTCTTCGGCCACCAAGGTTGTTTCCCGTTCAACTGTCTCGAGAATGAAAGCCAGCGGGTTGCTGGAACTCTGGAGAACGTTGACTTGAGCTACCGAAGACTCAAGGTTCGGCGTCTCTTTAATCGTGAGATCATTTAATGCCTTAGACCACGCTTCAAAATACTGTTTGAGATACGCCTGTTCCAGATCGCCATAAAGTCGAGCTGCCTCGGCAACAGTGGGGGTATGCTGAACGCCATGCAATACCCAATGGTCTTTTAATACGGAGACCATAAAACCTGGAAGCCTGGGTAAAAAAACCTTTTGATAGCCGTCAGCCGTAAAAATACTTGGGATTGTCACATCCCCTCTGCCGGTCCCATCACCAGTAATAAACAGCTGATCAGCTAGGGGTCCTGCCGCTGACTGCAGGATGAGATCCTGAGGGGCGTCATTGCTCGCCATGGCCTGATGAAATCGAGCCATCAAAAGTACAAGGGGTGGCATCCTCAGGAGACGACTTCTAACCCCATTGAGAAGAGACTCATCAGCCGCAGCCAACGATGGAGGTAATGCCAGTAAGTCGTTGAGGTGTCTCATAAACGAGGGTGACCATCCGAGGGCCTTAGAATATGAAAGCAACAGTGCCCGCAAGACATCAGCATCCCAATGCTCCGGTTTTGAAATCATAATTGCAGCCTTCAACAGATCATATTGTTCGACTGGCGCCAATGACTCCCGGCTTAAAACCGACTCTATATCCCTTAACAATAAGGGCTTAAAACTCCTAATGAGTTGTTCCTGATAAGCCATCTGCAGGGCCTTGTCGACGCCCGTACCTTGACGCCAAAATCCGAGAGACATTGAGCTCCTTGAATCATCGGGCGTCCATTGATCAAGCCTTGAAAGAATCTCACTACGCGAGGAATGCGAATCATCACCGCCAGTAGAGTGCCATTGTGACCATGCGGTGACTCTCGAAACGCCCTCATCAAGCCGTGTCGATTCCTTGAAGAATAAGGAGAAAAAATAAAATAAAACCATGAGTGACCCGGCTGCCAGACCGATTCGAAAGCTCTTCCGCCTGCGTCGCTCTGTCCGAATGAGCGCTTCATCAAAGGTTGCAACGGAAGATTCTGGAAAGATCACACGGGTAAATAATGCTTGCGTGAAATAGCTTTTGCCGATCCCGGTGAACGCCTCCGCCAGAGGAAATGAAAGCCCGAAGCCGGAGGACATGCCTTCAAGAAGACGATCAATCGGAGTGCCATTTTGAGTGGCACTGGTCATATAAATACCCCGAAGCCAAGCAGGCTCATCTCCGCCCTGTGCATCCATCACCCCTTTCAATAAGATTTCCAGTCGGGACTTGATGATCGCGAGTTGCTCTGGGAAAAAAAGAATTAAAGTTTTTGCTTGAGGGTTATTTTCCTTGGCTAGGCGCGATCCGATGAAAGGCAGCAAGCGTTCTAGGGAGCGCTGATAAAGCATCATCAGGTCACTCACTTTTGGGGAGGTTATGGGATCCTCAAGGATTAGGGTTTCGCCCCAGACCTGAGTACGTTCTTCGGCCGTCAAATCTTGAAAGCATTCATTAAATCCCAAAATTCTGTCCGCCTTGGTCAGCATCAGATAGACAGGTAAGTGACCCTTCAGGGAGCCATTGATCTCCACAATACGATCTCTCAATGACCGTGAGAGAGACTCGATAGCGGCCTCATCCCCCTCCATCAAATCGGTAAAAGCAACGGTTAGAATAATCCCGTTGAGGGGGTGCTGCGGCCGATGTTTCTTCAAAAGCCTGAGAAACGTTTTCCATTCAAGCGCATCCAGTGATTCGTGGCTGTCTTGGGTGGTGTAGCGACCAGCCGTATCGATGAGGACTGCTTCGTTGGTAAAAAACCAATCGCAGTGTCGGGTTCCAGCCACACCGGCAACCATGGCGTGTCCGGTTTGGTGCTTTAAGGGGTAATGAAGTCCTGACTGCAGCAGTGCCGTGGTTTTACCCGATCCAGGTGCGCCAATCAGAACATACCAGGACTGTTCAACCAGCCGTTTCGGCGGGCCATTTTTTCGGAATAGGACGAGGGCCTCCTTAAATCGGTGGGCCAAATGATCAACGCGTTGCTGAGCGGACTCTTCATCCTCCGTTCCGCCGAAATCCTTCAGTAACGCTCGAATAAAGGTGTCGTCCTGATGGCCAGCCCTGATCTTTCGAAACAGCCACCATCCTCCCCAGGAGACAACGACCAGAAAGATGGCAAGGAGCCTAAACGCATTGTCATTGAGATGTAAGATTTCACCGAGGTTCAGGATCGGGGTTAGTAACCATTGAAGGCTACCAAGCCCCATCACGCCAAGAAGTTCTATCAGCCATCCACGATAAATGGGTTTCATGATGAACTCATTGGCTGCTTGCTGGAGGTTGAGGATTCTTGGTCAACACCATCTTGATCAGCGACTCGGAGCGATTTTCGAGTCGCGTCATCAGAAGGATCATGACCACACAGAGGGCTAATCCCGCCCATGACAATAACACCCAAAAGGGTGTCAGCCGCACCTTTGAAGGTCTTATGATAGGGTCGATAGGCCCTGTCGAAAGGCCTTGACGGCGGTCAACAGGGGGGAGACCAAGGGCATACTCAATCCGTCCCTTAAGATTTTCAAGCGACGCTACACCATGATGGATGACGCCATATTTCCCGCGGAATCCCATCCTTAATAACAACAGGATAAATTCAAGCTGTTGGCTATGAAGCGATGGTTGCTCTAACCATGCATCGATCAAAAGAAAGACTCGCTCGCCGCCCCATGAGTCCTGATGGAGGGTTTCCAAAAGGCTGTTCTTAGCCCATAGACCATGAGCGCCCCAGGGTGTTTCAAGGACAATTTCATCAATGAAGGTGGCCAAACAATAAGACGCCTCAGACTGGGTCTTGACATCTACAGCCGCCCTTTTGAGACTGACGTGGTAATCCTCAAGACCCAGGAGACAATGCTCCCGAAGCTTCGAGGAGCCGGGATCAGCCACCTCACGTCGAAGCCGGCTGGCAAGGTAAATAAGATCCATCGCCCCTGAAGCAAGGGGATTCGTCTTGAAGAGAATCTGAGGCCGAAGGGAGCTATGAGGATCGGACCCTTTCAAAGGATCCGATAGACGAGACGGGGCCACCACCAGGCGACCTCCTGGATTTGGCCGGATGAGGGTTCTATCGGGATCCTTAAACTCAGTCGGATCTTTGGAGTTTGCCATATCCTAGCTTCAAAAATTCTACTTGGCTCAAGATAATAAGGCTTTATCAGAATCCATTTCTTCTATCAGGATAAGGGACAAATTATCATGTCCATCCCGAGATTTAGCGAGCGTCATTATCTGACTGATCCGCTCTTCTGCTGAACCAGAGCCTTTCATTAGGGACAAAATCTCACCGGGATCCACCGCCTTGTGGATGCCATCAGTCGTCAAAAGATAGCGATCACCCCGCTGAATATCAAACCAATGGGTATCCAGCATCAGGTCAGGAGCCGCACCGACAGCGCGGGTAATGATGTTGGAGGACCTCTGAGAAAGTGCTTGCCCTCCATCATCGTTGATGGCTTTGGGAGCGGACGCTAACGAATGATCCTCCGTGAGCTGCCTCAAACATCCACCCCGGCTCTGATAAAGACGACTATCTCCCGCCCAGCAAACGACGCCTTGCTCGTCTTCTATCACCATGACGACGACGGTACTGCCCATCATGGCCCCTCTTTTTTCCTTTTGGGCGTAGTTTTGGATCATCAGGTTAGCCTCGTGGAGTGCCAGCTGAATGGCACCTAACTTACTACCTAACGAAAGCCCTTCAGGAAGTTCTGAGAGACCTGCGACCACCATTTGACTAGCTATATCACCGGCCGTATGCCCCCCCATCCCATCCGCAATAACCCAAAGACCTCTCTCCGGTTGCAATAAACAGGCATCCTCATTGATTCGACGTTCGCCGCTATCCGTCAACGATGATGAATACCAACGTCGGCCTGATGACTGATCGGCTCTGTTGGAGGTGAACCGGCACCGAAGAGCCCCTTCCGAAGACCCAACGGGAGTCACCCGCCATCGATACGCTGCCCCAAAAGGGTCATCATCCTGATCCAGTAGGCTATGAAATAGGCTTGGAGGTGGCAACCCCTTGAAAGACAGACATTGTGGGGTAACCCTTTCTGAACCCAGTGTGGACCAGAGACTCCCCCCTTTAAAAAGCTGTAAAGCCTGATCTTCGCCCAAGGTCACTTCAAGATCCAAAAAATGAGGGTTGGAATTGACTAGTCGGATAACGCCACGCGGCGCCGGCTCAATGAGAGGACTTGATTCTTTTATTGAGCCCTTGTGAAGTGGCATCGCACTATAAGCCTCAACCATTTTTTCCAATTGTTTAAAACTGGTTTGCTCATCCAAAACGCTGAGGGCAATGGCCTCCAAGCCCTCAAACCAGTCCGTCATCGTGAACATCGCCAACAAGGGTCTCTCAAGGTCATCGATGGGCACTGCAAAAGTAATCGGATAGTACCGACCGACACGGTCAACACTGGGCATCATTACACCGGCCCAAGGTGTTGGTGTGAGAGTGCCTCGATCCAATACGAAACGCCAAATGGGGCTTTGAAGATAAGCCTCGAGCCATCCATCTAGAAGCGCTTCTCGACTTCCCTCGATAGCCGACTGCAACCAGGAGTCCCAAGCGCTGACAAACTCCGAGGGGAGGTTCCCTTGGATAAAATCTCCTCTTTGTGGGGATTTTCCAAAAAAACCAAGTCGTGTCTTCATCGTGAAGATGGACGCTCTGGATCGCGGGAATCCCCCGATAATTTAGACTTGAGAGCCTTTAGGCCTTTATGATCAGGATTGGCCTTAAGGCCATCATTCACCTTGTCAAGACTTGACGTTGCATCCCCACGTTCAAAGGCAGCCCAGGCTTCTTGCTCCTCAATATCGGAGATCCGATTGAGGCCCAGTGTCGCTGCGTTGTTACAAGGATCCAACTTTAAAACCTCCTGATAAGCTAACAAGGCGTTGCTAGCCGGGGGGGATGTGTAATACCCGATATCCATATGAACCGCTGCCACCTCTAAAAGGTCTTTAACCCGAGCAGTCTCATCAGGGGTCAAAACCGGTGACCGGCAACTGGTCTCCTCGAGGCGAAAATTGTGCAGACCAATCCCCGCAGCAATCGAT
Source organism: Gammaproteobacteria bacterium (assembly GCA_009922685.1). Taxonomy (GTDB): domain Bacteria; phylum Pseudomonadota; class Gammaproteobacteria; order Methylococcales; family Methylococcaceae; genus UBA6136. The sequence continues at coordinate 8,769 of RFVA01000054.1, forward strand.
ATCACCAGAAGCGCCTTCAGAAGATTCGGTCCAAAAAAAGAAAAAGGTTCAAGACCCTTGAGGAGCTCATCGACCTGCTGGGTTCTGTCTTCACGCGAAAAGGCCAACCCTTTGCGGAGGCTCTTCCACTGCCGACCCGTCAGGCCTAATGGCTCCTTGGGGGTCAGGCCGGATTTAAAGGCGTCTTTGGCGGATGCGCGGGCGAAGGGGTGACGACCCGTGAGAAGCTCATAGATGACACAGGCTAAGCCATAGACGTCATCCCTTGGATCGGGCGGAAACCGTGTCGAGGGATCCCCCTCCAAGCGATCCAGCATCTCAAGGCTGGCATAGGCCGGTGTTAAGGCGGAAAGATCTTGCGGGTTAAACACCGTGAGTTGCTGCTCAGCGGTCGCCGAAGTGGCGATAGACGCGATCCCAAAATCGAGAATCTTGACCTCGCCATGGTTACTAATGAACACATTGGCTGGCTTAAAATCAAGGTGAATAATGTGGTTTTTGTGCGCGTAGCTCAAAGCATGAGACATCCCTTGAATGATCGGCAAAGCAGCTTTTAAAGGCATACCTTCTGGATATGTGGTGACTAAAAGATCACCCAGCGTCTTTCCTTCAAGATACTGCATCGTGATGAAGACAATGCCAAGATCATCATCACGAGTGAAGTTCATCATCCCGACAATGTTCGGATGCGAGAGTTTTTGCGCCTTACGAAACTCTCGTTGCAAGGCCATAAGGACCTGCTGGTTATCGCGATATTCGGGCCTTAGAATCTTGATTGCGACATAAGGCTCTCGATCCTTCATCTCTTCCATGAGGAGATCACGGGCCTTAAAAACAATCCCCATTCCGCCGGCTCCAAGCTCCGACTCAAGGCGATATTGGCCCTTCAGGATCAGCCCCTCTCGCAACGGAATCGGCACCGATTTTGGGCTCATTGAAAGGCTGACACTCACCACAGAAGGTTCCGCGGGAACAACCTCCTTGACGAGTGCTATCTTGGGTTCATCGAACGCTGAATTTTCCGAGGGGGGAGATTGACATACGGTTGAATCGAGATCTGAAGAGCGATTAGATACCACCGCTTGTTGGATGGCCAAAACCAGATGTCGCTCAATCTGTACGGGCAATCGACCGGCCGACACTTCAGATCCGATCTGAAATACCAACGGCTCCAACTGACCACCCTCATAGACGACGAGGCTGATCAATCTTTCCGTCAGCTGATCAAGGGTCATGCCCCCCGAATAAAAAGCCTCGAAGGTCTTAGTCACAACGTCCATCTTATCGGTCATGACGATATGAACATGTGGTCAGGGGATGATTTCATCAAACCCTGATTAAGCGGGTGAATCATAGTCTGGGCTTAAGAATAAAAGGGCTCCCTTCATGACCTGCATATTGCAATGGCGCATAGGAAGGCGTTTGATTGAATCCTAAACGAGCCGCGGCCTGGGCTACTTCGACGCTGACCACGCGATAAATCTCATAGTCCTCAAGCAGTCCTTGGTTGCTCCGAAGGACCTTCAGAAAGGAGTGAGCAAAAACCGAATGCCCATCGCCACCGTTATCAAGGACCGGTTTGACATCGCCCGAGGTCAGGACCGTGCGGCCCTTCTTCGTTGCCATCACCTTCAACCATTTTTCCTTTTTATCGGCCTCAAGCTCAGTGGGAAGTTTGGCGACAGCGGCACCCGTCATGGCCCCCGAATAACAGCTGTCGGAGACAACGATAATGTGCCGAGCCGGCATGATGCTCATTAAATCGGTAATCGCTTTACTGGGAATCCAGTTGGCGGTGTTACCCACCTCAGCATCCACTGGCAACCAGTAAGCTTCGCGGGTTTTGCTATCGATCTCGCCATGCCCTGCGTAGTAAATCAGGAAACTATCATTCTCAGACATCCTAGCCTGCATTTCATTGAAGGCCGTCATGATGTCGTGGCGATTTCCGTTTTGAATGACCCGGGTGGTAAACCCGTATCGCTCTCGAAGAACCACGTCGACACTCTTAACATCATTAATGGGCGTGGTCAGATGGGGATAACGGGCGTAATCATTGTTGCCGATGATCAATGCAAAGAAACGCCCAAGATCGATCCCTTCGGATGATAGATTGGGCGCCAAGGGAGCCCCTTGCACTGTCGCGCCGATGGCTTCTGGAGGGCCTCCATTTAAGAGCGCGAAACGAACTTCAGCCTGCCCTCCTTGGTGATCCTCCGCCTTAATCACAATATCCGGCATCTTCTGAGGGTCCAGTGGCACCACAAAAATACCTTCAGCGTCTGTTTTCAGTGGCATCCCATTGAAAAGGAGGCTTCTGATATTGACCGGAATAACACGCCCTTTCAGCTGATGGTTATCATCGACCTTCAACGATTGTGTGCCACGGGTGAGGATGGTTTGGGGTTCGAGGATATCGATCCTTGGACCATTGGCCGCTAATGCAAGGGATCCGGCCTTGCTTTCAAACCCTTGAACCGCAGTCGTCGCGTTGCTGAGTTTGGCCTTGATCTCCCGGATGTCGATCGACTGTTGCTGCAGCGAGGCCTTTCGAAGATCGATACGCTGCCTGAGGGTTGGGTCTGAAGCGGCGGAAAGAGAAGTTAACCAAGCCGTCATCTCCGCCGCGTCATTATTAAAGGTCGCCAGCTTAGAGGCCAACAGCGCATCCAGCTGAGCGGCCTCCTGGCGCGCTAATAGCAGCGTTGTCTGTTGGGTATCAGTCGCTCCTGAAACGGGTGCCATTGGCGGCAGCTTGAGAGCTACCGATGCCATGCGGCTGGATTTCTCCCGTTCGGCCTTGACCATCTGACTCATTTTGTTGAGCCTCGCTACCTGTGACTTTAGCTGCTGTTCCCGCTCAAGCAGCTTAGCTTCCAATTCTTGAACACGGTGATCATCAGTTTGGACCATTGGGTTTGGAGTCTTAACCGCCTTTTGCTGATCTAATTCACGCTCTTTGGCCGCCAGTGCTTCATCTTTTCGCCGGACCTCATTCTCAAGAGCCCGCACTTTGGACGCGTCCTCGTTATGGGGGACTTCATTTTGCTTAGATGACAAGATAGCAAGATCAGCTTGAGTTTTCATGAGCTGTTGCTGCTGATCAATGACCTGCTGCTGTGCGATATCAAGTGCGCTCTTTAACTGGATCAGTTCCAAATTGTCTGTAGCACCAGGGCTCGCCTGATCGCGACTAGTGACTTGGTAGAGAGGGGCGTTGGATGTTGGTGGCGGCAGGGATTTAGGGCTTGATGAGGCCACATTCGCCAAATAGTTGACCCCCACTTTTTCTAGTCCAGTGGCCTTTGAATAGTATTCGATGGCCGTTTGAGGTTCTTTTGGAACGCCAAGACCTTTTTCATACAACTGGCCGAGATTAACCTGCGCCTGTGCATTATTTTGATCTGCGGATCGTCGGTACCAGAAGGCGGCTTCGCGGTAGTCTGCTGAACGACCTAGACCTTTTTCATAGATCTGCCCGACATATAGCTGGGCGACGGCATCACCTTCCTTTGCCTTCTCAAGCCAAACATTCAGTGCACTCGCATAATCAGCTCGATCATAGGCGACATATTCACCGCCACGGACTTCACAATCGGCCTCCGTCGTCCTCAGTGGACGCTTTCCAGAGACATAGGTCATCGATGATCCCAGCTTCCGCATTTGACCCGGCAACAGACAATCAACCACCGAAAGCTTATGAACATCGACAATGTAGCCTTCGACAGCTCGGGCCACTTCCTCCTTGGTCACCGTAGGGGTGCAACCAAAAATCAGCGTAGCTAAGACAAGATAGAAAGGGCGGATTCTGCTTCGCATGGGACCCCCTAAGGGCAAAGTAATGTATTGCTGCGAACGTTCTTAAAGATATCGCGTAGCCTTGGAGTGATCACTTAAGCCTCTCGATGAGGCCGTCATCGAAGACCCATTCTGCGTTGAGTCCCTGATCCAGGTGAATTAACTTGAATGTCAAGTGAAAACTTTACAGGTTCTAAGTTAAATGTTAATCCTAATCTTATAAATAAGTAAAAAGCTGGGGCGTACATTCCAATGGTTGCCGTTTCCACCGACCCTTCTCGGGTCGTTTCTTCAAGATCATCTTGGGATCTTTTAGATCCAGTCAAGCATTTTGCCTCCAAAAGCCTGATCTTTATCGCATCGTTTACCAGTATCCCCGGGGTCACCATGGCGGCCCTCGACGATATCGGCAAAAACGCACTCAGCAACCTCATCGTCGACGCCTCTCTTGGCGATTTCAGTCACACGCAAGCGTTAGCCATAGCCCAGTGGCTCAATACCGTTGACCCAAGACTCTATGGCTTTAATTTTTCCAAAGACAGCACCAACTATCTCCTAGAACGCTTCAGCATCAATCAGGATCTCGCGACTAAAGACCAAGAGGGTGCAGATCTTACGACGATATTTGGGCCAGGACACCTCAGTCTCTTTAACTTTTCATCTCAAGGCACAACCTGTTCAGGCAGTCGGAGTCTTGGTGGAAGCGATCCTCAAACTTGTCTTGAATATGTCCCTGGCCTTAATTCGGTCGCGATTAACAGCGTTGCAACGCTAGTCCAGCTCACCACCATCAGCAATACCTTCAGTCGACCCACCGCGCAATTCCAGCGTGATATTCGCCGCTTTGTTGCGCATTCATTCAATCATGAGGGTACAGGGGGAGGCGCATCCGCGGATGGCTATCTCTTCGAGGGACGCATTGGCACCTATTTCTCTGGGGGGGGCAGTTTCGGTAGTTTGGATGCGAAGACGTCGCCGATTGCAGGTCAGGGAAGAGATGGTTTCAGTACTTATAACCAAACTGGTAGTGGGGCGCTCGATTACCAACTCAGCGACTGGGCTATCCTGGGCGCATTATTTAACTACACCGGGACCCAGAACTTTCTCGCCAACAGCGGCGGTCGGCTTTATGCCGACAGCTAC
>RFVA01000055.1 GCA_009922685.1 Gammaproteobacteria bacterium
ACCGTTACCATCCGCTTACCCATCGATCAGATCCACGAAATATCGGCCTCACATCAGCTCGAAAAAAAGGCCGCCTGATTAAAGCCCGTGAACAGATACTATCAGTCCCCCAACAGCTATGAGCATTCAGTAACTGAAAAAGAACTTATCGGGGTGTCCGAAAAAACTTGACCACGACAGACAAAGGAATATAGTTGCGATTCAATTCCACGTGCGCACTCCATTTTCTAGCCTATTAAAGCCAAGACCAACCAGATCGAACCCGCAGACATTCAACTGATTCTGGCGATATTGGTTCAGCTGGGTAAGACCCGAAATACTGCAGCTAGCTCAAATGCCGACACGGGGATGTCATTAAACCGGTTGTTGCGCTTGAGGCTTGAAGATGGCAAGAGTTAAGTTGGTTGTGACATAATTCCGACACGAGATGAAGAGTTGCCTCAATATTCCAGCGACCTCTTGTGGAGCGCTATTTCCATTCTTCAACGCTGAACAATTCAAAAGATTAAAACCCTCAGTCGCCTAGAAAATCCCATGAAAAATCTGTCCTGGTTCATTTTATCGATATCCGTCCTCCTTTCCGCTTCACTGGCGACAAGCGCAGCATCAGGAGATCCTCGAGCATGGCTGACGCCCTATTTGCAGACTGCATCACATGCGGCAAACCAAGCTCAGCTTGGTAGCAAGACTATTCGATATCAGGGCACTAAATCCCTACTAACGAGTCAACTGGTCCAGCAATTATCGGGTACGGGAAGCCTTTCCAACCCTGGAACAATTCTGGCTTCACGGATATCTGCACAAGCCTCAGGTGCTGGTCAGGGAATCCTGCCTGATGGATCGACGATGGCCAACGTTACAGGAGCATGGATTCAGACACCTATCCCCGATGTGGCGCTCTACTCAATTACCTACAAATCAAAGGATCTCAAAGGAAGGCCAACGCGTCTCAGCGGTCTTGTAGTTGTGCCTGAAATGGTTAGTGGGCAGGCGGATCCAGAATCCATTCTGGTTTATATGCATCAAACGATTACGCAGCGTGAAGATGGTCCTAGCAACCGCTCGACCGAAGCCTATGCCGCCATAACGGCTTTTGCGAATGGATCTAGCGTTCTTGCCATGCCGGACTACCTTGGTTATGGCGTCAACAGGAGCGCTTATCCCTACGCTATGGGAAAACTGAATGCGCCCTCAGGCAAAGACATTATTGTCGCTGCGCGTGAACTGATGAAAAGGCTCCATCGCAGTGTTGGTCAGAAACTCTTCATCACCGGCTATAGTGAGGGTGGGGCTAATGCTATGTGGTTGACCCGTTATCTGGAAGAGGCTAATGATCCGAACTTTGTCCCGACACTGAGCGCACCGATGTCGGGTCCCTACGATCTAAGTGGGGCAACGGCAAAATCTTTCGTCAGCGTTCAGCCGCCGATCACCTACCAGGAAAACTTTTCTTCCAAGCCCACGTTACTGAGTTTCGCTGCGGCTTCAACGGCTCCTTTGATTAAGGCGCCGTTGAATTCTTTACTCATGGATCCTCTTGCCGCCCAAGCTCAGGGCTTGATTCCAAGTTCACTGGCAAATCAAACTCTGGGCGCGAGGCTTCTGACCACGGCCATCAATGACCTTGGCTATGTGGATTACGTGACCGGTGCCCCGAATTCAAGAAATCTCATTCAACCGGCGCTGGTTGTGGCGATCAATACGCAGGACTATTCCAATCCAGCCATGAAACTTTGGGGTGAGAATGACAACGTAGAATGGACTCCTCGTTCACCGGTTCATTTGATTGGCATCCTGCAGGATGAACTGGTTCCGTTTGCGGCATCCACGTATCCGGTCCCCCTGGCATGGAGTAAGTTGAATCCTGCTCAAGCTCCCTATGCAGTTGGCAACGCACAAAATGTGATTGCAGCAATGAGGCAGAAAGGCATAAAAAATGATCGTGTGAGCTGGACCGCCCTCGATGGTGCTATCAAATCGGCGACATCGCCCATATTGATCAGCCATGCGGATGGCTCGATGCCCTGCAGCATCTTGGCACAGGCGTATTTTTACGGTCGTGGGTCCGCAATTCCTCAGTTGAATGATCCATTACAATAATCACACGTCCAGGTATTGGGGTCGGACATGTAAAGTCCCTTGGCAATCCCGATAAATAAATGCCCTACATGATCTGAAATGTAGCGCGAACCTATATCATTGCCAATTGGGCTAATGGCAAAGCTGATAAGGGCGTAATACCCGATAATCTTTTACCCATAATATTTAAGGAGGTATGGCATGAGGAGATTTTTATTACAGTCACTTATCATATCCGTGGGATTTTACGCCCATTCAGGAGACGTTTTGTCTGCAGGAACAAGTGGCAGCGTTGCCCCAGGCTATCTTACGGGGACGGTCTATGTAGCAAAGCCACAAGTTGGCGCAAACGTTGTGCTCAAGAGTGTGGATGGAGTCGTGATTGGCACTGCCATAACAGATAGTACGGGACAGTATCAGGTACCATCCGATTACACGGGGCTTGTTTTAGCTCAGGCGAAGTCAGCATCCGGTCAGAAGTACTATGGAATAGGGCGGTCTGGTCTGGTTAATGTCACGCCTCTAAGTAGTATCGTCCTGACGGAATGGTTCAAGGCAAAGAAGCAAAAGGTCGGCACGATCTTTTCAAAGTTTTCTGCATCAACACCTCTCCCCTCAGACTATGATCTTGAAGCTTTCGGGGAGGATGTCTTTATCGGTGCAAGCGGATATACCGGTGCAACATACGTAGATTTGATTCATGACACAATCGGACCCGAAGCGCAGCGGATGCTTTCGAATGCGAGGTTTAATGCGGCGAGGGCTAAATTTGCCATCCGTGTAGGCAATCAGTTCAAGGAATCCGGAACGATTACGGCGAAGGCTTTGGGTGATGATGTTGTCTTCAGTAATAAGTCAGTTGAGATTCACCACAACGATAACAGCAAGCCCCAATCAAAGCGGGATGTTTTTTCTACTAGGGTATCTGCTGCAGGCGATTCAGGTTCAAATGAGTCTTGGATGGGGGCCGATATGCCCTTTATCGCGAACAAGAGGCTGGCGGATATTGCGATACCTGGCACCCATGATGCGGGAACGGCAAATATCAAGTCCAGCATGGAGAGAGTATCACGTACCCAAGATAATTCTGTTCTGCAACAGCTTAAGGATGGAATTAGGTACCTTGATCTAAGGATCTACAACAACAGGGATAGTGGCAAAGCATGTCCAATACCGTCAGACTACTACATATATCATAACTCAGAGTATAACTGGTATGACCAGATGGTAAGCTATAGGCTGAATGAAGCTATGGATCAAATCAAGAGTTTTGTAAATAACCCAGCCAACGCAAACGAGATTCTGATATTGGATTTCCAGAAAATTGAAACCGGCAGCGATGGTTCAGACGCCCAGTTATTCTCTATTATTCAGTCGTATTTGAAAGGTAGCGTCATACCGAATACCGTAAGCACTGATTGGGGTACTAATACAGTGGCGCAGCTCAATTACATGCAGACTGGCAAAGTGGGAACTGCAAAGGTGATCTTATTGGTCGATGATAGTTTCATTGATCAGGGAAGATCCGGATGTGGTGTAAGTATGGAGACAGGTCTTTGGTACAAGCGTCTTCAGCGAGTTAATGGAAGATATAGGGAGAGCCGTGAATATTTGGCTTATGATACGGTTGGCGAAAAAAGTAAGGCGCTTAAAGATGTTATCCTTGAACAGCTCAGCAAGGTTTATGCTAGCAAGACTTGGATTTCAGAGACAGATGATACTGTCAATCCATTTGATAAATATAGGGATCAACAAAAGAAAGGCTGGCTGAATGTATTAAATTTCGCACCAAGGCCAAACACCCCATGGTATATCTACAATTCCCCTGCTGGCCTTGCGAAATGGATTATTCCTGTTGCCGGTGCTGCATCCCCTTCACGAGAGTATCTGACTGATTATAGTGAAAGATTAGTTAATAAGCCTTTCAATATTAATGGATACTGCAACTCCGGAACCATCGGTAAATACTCATGGGTTGGTGGCCACGCAAACAAGAATAGTCCAGTCGGTGAATTCAATAAGCCAAATGTATTTATGGTTGATAAATACAATAGTAGCTCGCCATTTTGGGTCAGTGTTGACTATGACCCGGTTCAAGGAAAATGGGTTCAGACCGCTGTAACTGACTTCACAACATTTATTCGCAACTTGAATAAACCGCAAAGAAACGAAGGTGCTACGGTGGCATCAATGGATGATGAGGCCTGCCTAAGCAAATAAATCATTAAGTCTCTTGATAGTTAGGGGATAATTTGAGATGGAATCGACCCGCCTCCCCTGAGTATGAAGAGACAATGACCAAAAAGATCGTATTAGTGTATGGCCCACCAATTGAGTGAGCAGCTTAAGAAATCCTTGTGGGATAATTAATATGAAGTTTAAAACTACTACCGCCTTTCTCTTGCTTGCATTATTTGGGAGCAACTCACATGCGTATGATGAAGATGGGCATTATTATGCTTTGGCTATGATGGCGCTCGACGTGAATGGTGGAAAACCATTGACTCCTGATCTTTTGAAGATTATTCGTGCCGTTCAGTATGTTGATGATAACCCCCTAACCCTGCCTGAAAGCAATCCATTTAAAGGCTCTCTTAGTGAGACACAAATACAAAGTAGGCGGACGTTCCACTTTTCAGGTTATTTAAAAGCTACATCGTTCGGATACTTATATGGAACCACCAAGCGAGATTCGCCATTTGCGCGTCACAATGTCAACAAAGCATTATCAACTAATGACCCGTACTTGTTAGGTACAGCACTTCACACATATCTAGATTCCTTTGCGCATGAAGGATACACCGCACCTCTAGGTCAGGTGTCTGGTGGGCATGATGCAGATCGTCCTCACCTTGCAACTGATAAGTTTGAACAAATGGTCACAATGGTCTATACCATCCTGCAAAAGTGGCAGGATAATAATGGGAGGCCTTCAAATCTCAATAGGGTTGACCCGAGTCGATACAAGACCTTGGCCGCATTTGTTCCTGCAGCCTATAAACCTTGTGCAGGTGGCCTTAGTGCCGTAAACCCGAGTGCCGGATGTCGTGATTATGCATATCAAGCATCCGAAATAGCGCCAAGAACAAAATGGTGGTTTGATAACATCAATACCATTTTCCCTGTGGGATACCTGCCTCAATACTCACAGTTTGTTGGTGAAGAGAAATCTGAAGTGAATTCAGTAGTAACGAACTACCAAATGCCTATAGATGAAAGTTTGGCCGATAATGACCAATGGGATGGGATTTCTACATCAAGTTACGCAGCTAAGCTAAAGACTAGGTCTATTCAGCTTGAACAAGGCGAATTAATGTTAACTACAAATGGTATGACCATAAATGAGCTTGCAAGGTTCTCGCTTGCGAATGTGGATCTCTATGTCAATGGCCTGGATCCTAGGCTATATAATGAGGCTGGGTTTCTTGCATTGCTGAAGGCGGCTAATAGAATACCAAGTGGATGGTTCCTGCTATCAGGACTATCGGGAGCCGGAGACTCAAGACACTTATTTCCTGTAAGTCAACGAGTTTATAATCAGCTGTTATCTGGTATCAAGCCGAATAATATCGATAAGGCATTGTTCTCCCTCGCCGCGATTAATAGCGGCGACAATGGGATGGTAAAGTCAAACCCAGTTCAGATCTGCAATAAGACAAAGTATCTCTATAATGAGCTGGGGAGACGGAAGCTAACAGACAAGCAAAGACAACTCCTTATATCATCGATTGGTTCTAACTCAATCAGGCTATCTGAATGTGGCCAGTCTGCAATACCTACATTAGTTTCTCTTCTCTCTGATCCTCGTTTAGCAGAAACTATGGCCGCTAGATTCTATTTGGTCTCGAGCGATGAGGAACGTGAATCAGTACTCGCAGGTGACTCAAGCAAACAAACTGCCGTACGAAGCCTGAGAAAAACTCTTTCAGATACGCTTTGGAACATTGCTTTCGAGGGAAACCAACTTGATGCCGTTGACCCAGTTATAAATGAGAATGTTAAGTACTGGGCAATTATGTCCAGAGAAGACTTTGACGATAATGATCACGGTAGCTCAAGCGACAAGAGACACCTTCAAGAGCTAGGTGACCAACTCCGAGCCAGTCTTATCGCAGGTAACACCGGTCTTGCCTCTGCAGTTCTAAACTCACTTGCAACATATACACCTGCTGACGGTGTTCCAAAAATTTTAGGTTCTGACCTGCAAATGATTATCTCGGATAATCGTTTCGTAGATCTTAGGGTTACTGCCGCATATGCATTGAAAAAGATAAGCGGTGATAATAGTAAAAGTCTTAGCGAATACTTTAACCAATAAAAACTAATATTATTCAAGGTATATTGCCAATGAAATACATTTCCTTGTGTGCACTGGGCCTACTCCTAATAGCCACCAATGGTTTTCGGGCTATAGCCGCTGACACCACTAGCACGTTTCTTGCCTCTGAGTTCATTCTAGATCAATCAGCACAAGTTATCACGATTGACAACAATGGGTCTGAGTTATATCTCTACTATCGTGGACCCAGTCGGTCGCCAGAAGTCATTAACATATCTATCGATGATCCTTCCATTAAACTTTCTGGTAGCACATGCACAATATCTAAGAGCAATGATCGATGTAAAATTGTACTGAGGTATTCTAACCTAGCTAAACCGGCCTATACTGACAAAACTATTAAAGTAAAGGATTCTGGTAATAGCCTGATCTCGGAATATGTCATTTGGGTGAAGCCAACCTATGGCCCATTTCCACTTGTGTGGAGAACCCGAGGCGGAGCTGGCGCGCGTGGTGCTGGACCAATCATCATACAAAACGCTAATCAGACCTCAAGAACCTATCATATAGATATTGATAAGAACCCGTACACTGGATTCTTCACGGATGACGTTAGTATTGAGCCATCATATTCGTTCACTCTTCCCGCAAAATCGGTATGTAAGGCTGATGAATTGCTCATTATTAATAGGAGCGCAGAGTTTGAATATACATACGCTACCCCGATGAATGGCGCTGCGTGGGGTTCGGACCGAAATATCAAAGATATTACAGACGCATCGCAAGGACGCACCACATATAACTCACCATACGTGACTGGAAATAACAACATTTCTACCTGTGCAGCAAATGGTGCTCGTTCCTGCTCAAGTCTCTGGGGATCTTGGACCGTTGGACTTATGAACATTAGTGGAAAGGATCTCAATTCATCATTTCTCAATGGAGACGAACTTCTCCTTAAGAATGGATCGTGGGAATCTAATGACAGCATCTACTATGAAAGTGGTTGGGTAAGTAATGGAAATGAGCAGATCGCCTTGATTGCCATCAATGGAGCGACGAATGGTAATGGATTTGATGCATCTTCCTTGAGGCTTCCGATGGCTGCGGTGGTGACTGCTCCTCCCTGTTCAAAATTTAAAAACTAACTTTTCCCCCAGAAGTAGTAATACTCTCGATTTACCCTATTCGGAGGGGATGCCCATATGCACATAACCTCCGGTTATCGGTGAAACTTACTTCATGGCCTATGGTTGAATCCAGACGGGATCAGATTCTTGTCGAGTGGCTCAACCAGTCCTTTCGCCACAAGTGATTAATTCATGAAGCAGGTTATCTGCTGTTAATCTTATAACTATATTGATCACTGCACCCCTCCTATTCATGCCTCCATCCGTTAACGCTGGAATACAACCCAGCGACTTTTGCGTGCATGAAGATGGCGGCACAGCGTTCATAGACGGAGTCTGCGGAGCACCCATACACATCGACTACATTGGCTCCGACTTATCTCATTCTCTCAGCGTAACAATTCGATTTACAAATCCTAGACTAAAGACTTCGACTTCTTCCTGCACATTTACTCATGCTCGCCATAACTGCTGCTCCTTTGTTCAATTGCGAAATCAGGTGCATAAAGTCTTCGGCGTGAATCAGTTTGAACTCACCCCATTAACCTTCGGGGGAGAGGATCAACAAAGTCACGCGTTGAGGCGTAATGCTGCAACTGAATCTGGATCGAGTCGATTCTGATGGGAGTCTCGGCTGGGACTCAAGGGCAGCCGCACCTAACGTGCAAAAGCTAGAGTCAGCGGTTCCTTTTTCCTATTATCTAAAGCCAGGCCAGAGTGCTCCTGTCGCCCAGTTTTTCTGATGTGAGTGGTTACAATATAATTGGATAATACATTGGAGCCGCATTGAAATGACTCGTAGCATGGATTCCACTAGCGCTTTACGGCGCTGAATAGGGCGAGTATCATCCTTGAACGGATGCCGAAATAAACTGTACGCCAAGGAGCAAGAAATCCCGTAGACGAGAAAACCAACAGTCAGATTCAGGCAGTAGTCGTAATGGCCGATGGTACAAGTCATTAAATCCTACGCGGCCTGTAATATACATCTTTACGACGACAGGAAAGTGTTCGGAGATTCCAGATATTCGCTTACAAATTGCGCAATTGGCATTAAGCCTGCTTGGAATAAAAAAACTTATAGAGGAAAAAATGCGGTACTATAAAATTATTATAATCAGCCTGACATTCTCTGGATACGCCCATGCATTCGGAAGTGCCTCTACTGTCTGCATCGAAAACAAATCAAGCTTAACCTACTATATCAACGGTGCCATTACTAAAGCCTCGGATTGGCAGGATAAAGATGCCAGCACCAGCCTCAATCGTCCGGATTTAACCTGGGTACGAGAGCAAGTTGAACCCGGTGAAATTATCTGTGAAAGAACTGATTGGAATATCCCTTGGGCTGGCTCACCAAATCCCAAATTTCTGCTCACGGCCAGTACACAGTCTGACGATTCTTTTATGATCACTCCCCTAAACACATCCACCTTTAGCCGGGAATGCAAACAGCAGGAAGCAAGGCTGGGCCAGATCTATTGCAGCATCGAAGCATGGAAATCTTCTGGAGGTCTCATCAAAGGTTTGGCCTCCGGATTTGGCTCAGCATGTGTTGATAAGAAAATGCCATATTATTCGCAATGCAATCTATTCCAGATCCTACGCTGAGAATCAAACGAGGAATCCTCTAGTGGACCGCAGAGCTGGTATTCGCTCTGTGGTCGACTAGAGGCGCCTTAATTCTACTGTTATATCCATCCCAGAGTACCGAACAGATCTCTTCTTAATTATTAGAGATACCAATATGCTACGCCACATAACTTCGATTGCCACGATCTTATCGGCACTTGCTCAAACCGGCTATTCATAAAAGTGACTTTTGGTTTCATGATGATGGTGATACCGTGCTGAAAACCAAAGGTCAGCCGCGTAGCGGCGAGACCGGGATGATTTTCATGCCCCCCAGAAGGGCCGGGTGTGGGCGGCTCACCGAAGCAGAGCTGCAAGGTTTCCCGGATGCCCGTAGAGTCATCTGCGAGTCGCGTGAAGCGACCTTGTTGTCGCTAAACGGATCGAGCGGGGACGCCTGGGGCGCCGAAGGCATTAACCGTTCTGCGCAATGCGGCCGTTCAGCGCTGGGAGCGCTGTAGGCTTAGCATTTCGTGGAACTACCTTAGTTTCACCTGTCCGGCGGGGAGATCTCTAGCTCGGAAAGGTTCAAGACCGTGTTCTAGATCTAAGCGAGTAGATACTCACGTCAACTTCTTACGATGGCTTTGTCGGTTCCATTAGAATTCTGCCGCGCCCAACCTTAGTTACCGTCGCTAAAGGGTAGGAAGCCCTTATTCAGTTCACGTATCTGTTCGAGAAGTTGTTAAGCCATGTGGTGTCACGTTTTAGAGCCACCATTGGAAATATCAGTCAGTTACGTCACGAACTGTCGAAGTCGGGGGGTTAAGCTGCTTGCCTTTTTCTTCTTTGGCGTAATAAGATAACCGTTGAAATGAAAGATCCTATGTCTATGTACGTAGGGATGCCTTTCTGGTTATAGCGCTTAGAAAAAAATACTACAATCCGCCTGATCAACCACCGGCCCTAGCCGGAACGATCAGTTTTTTTACTGCAATCTGAGGCAATAGATATGTTCGTTCAGAGACTGCTTTTATCTTTTATTCTCACATTCTCTTTGGCGGGTTTTGCAGAGGCCGTAACACTCACTTTCAGGCCACTCCAAAACAACAATGAGCGGCAGGTCATTGATCTCGGTGCTCCGGGTCCATCGGTGGGAGACAGCATCCTGGGCCATGGCATCATTAACGATCTCAGTGGTAAGGCGATTGGATATTTTGAATTCATTTCATTCGTCACGGACAAGACAGCCAACTCTGACATCAGATGGCTGCATGCTCAATACGCTTTTGGAAATGACTCGATACTGATTGAAGGAGCGCAGGAGTTCATGCCTAACAACGGCAAGGCAGCGCTAAATCTACCCTCTAGTTTTGCTGTGACGGGCGGCACAGGAAAGTATACCGGAGCAAGAGGCGAATGTCGTGTTATTCGTTTAACCGAGAATGACTTTCATACTGTCTGTAAGTTTCAATCAATAAAAATTAAAATATAATAGATTAGTTACTTTGAGGATACGATCTATCTGCATAAAAATAAAAATATTTTTTTAGTTTTTTGTAGTATTTTACCGTAACCAAGGGTTTCGGTTTTTCCTTTCCCGAGCACTGCGAATTAAAAGTTTCTATATAACATAAAAATGGAGCGATAATGACTAATAATAAATTTTTAATGATGATGGTATTGGCTTTTTCATTGCCATCATTCTCAACTCAAGCATCACCCCCTCCTAATACAATCAATGCAGCTCCAGCTGCTGGCAAAGTGGGTGTACCTACAAGTTTCAGTTACACTTTTACGTATACCAAAGATTCAACCTCTCCAGTGTTTCAGATTAGCTATTCGAAGACTGGTAAAGCCCCATGGAAGGTTATTAAGTTTTCGTTTCCTTACAGCTCTGACTATACTGAAACAACCATTGGCACAACAGTCACTCGAATTGCGATGATTGGGAGCTACAAGCCAGTCGCCTCAAATATCTCAAAAAATGGCGTCATTAGGGTATGTGATTACGCCCAGAGCGACCTCAAGAACCCTGTTGCCTGCGTATCAAGCCCATTCAGTGTCGCCAAGAAGTAGATTTCATCGGCACTTTTGTGTAGGACATATCTGATTGGTACCATACTTTTTTTTATAAAAAAGATAAGTAGACTAGCAAGTGCCTAATGGAGCCTGGGACGGTTGTCTATTAACGCCGTCCCTTATTATCAAGCAGCCATCGGTAGAAAGGTAGATTTCTCCTTATGTTGAGCGTTTTTGGTGGTTGCTGTGAATATAGTGGGTTAACATTTAATACAAACACAATTGCGCTGCTTGCGCCAGTTGTCTCCTTTTTTGAAATTCATTCGGGCTTTGATACCCTAGATACAAATTGAGTAGAAGGCAGTTCTAACGCTTACTTATGTTGAGCCCCATTTTCTCCAATAAGGCACACAGCTTTGTTAGGTTGAATTTAGGGGATATTGCTAAAGATTTTCCTTACATCCAGTCGGTCAACTACTGTGAGCTAGATTGGCGATGGGGCGCGAAGAGTAGAGGCTGCCGGATCACTTTCAGCGGATGCTTAAATGCGGGAGCTGCTTCGTCTTAGGCTGTGATTTTTCATCAGTAATCCTTTGATAGTCCTGATGGTAATAGCCTGGACCATCTTCTCACTAGATGGCCTCAAAGGATCGATTCTGATACCCTTCCTGCCCAGAAGTGAGTTCCGCCATTTGATTAAGGGAGTACCCACGATGTTTCGCTACGTGTCACCGATTGCCCTGATCTTGTGGGCGACTACCTCAACTGCTGCCATCGAGAACAGTGACTTCTGGTTTCACAATGATGGCGATACGATCTTCATTGATGGTCCCCGGGGTGCACCTCTGCATATAGACTACATCGGTGCACCGCTTACAAAGCCTTTGACGGTAAGAGTTACCCCTAATAATCCGAAACTCAAGATTGCTGCACCGATCTGTACGTTCACCAAAAAGAATGATGACTGTCGGTTGACAGTCCAACTAAAGAATCAAAGTGAGAAGGTCTACGGTTTGCATCACTTCACGGTCACAGAGGTTGGGGCGTCGCAGGGGGTTTTGAAAGCTCAGGCAGCCTCGGACACAGTCACGGTGGGATTTGGGGTTGGGTTGCAGGGGAAGGATATGCCACCGCCAATCACATGGAAGAGTTCAGACGTGAGTGGCCGTCTCCTTGCACTACCAGTGATTATAACTAACGCGACAAGTCAGATTAGAGTATATCAGAGCGATATATATTCGGAGAGTCCGGATAACCCTCGCATAACAAAGGCTATAGAGCTTCCGTCGAGGCAATCATGCTACCTCGATATTTTCACAACTCGGAGACCAGATCTATATATGGAGTATCTTATGGCTCCTAATGGCATTGTCAAGGACATCACGAATCCATCGGATAATATTTTTAATGGCGCATATGAAACAATTGGCCTCAATATTACCACCTGCTCCGCTATGGGAAATAATCGATGCGCCTCCAACAAATGGTCTTCCTGGAGTGTTGGCTTGGCAAATCTTGGCTCCAAAGATCTAGAAGGCGGCCTCAAGGCAGGTCAAGTAGAAACGCTTCGCGATAACTCCTGGGAAAGTAATGCCGGAAGTCGTGACTCATGGATATATTTCAAAGCTCCCTGGTCTAGAGAGAACTTGGCTGTTCTACTAATTCAGGGATCCACTGATGGAAGTGTTTTTGATTCAAACGTAGCGGCGCCCAGCATTCTTGAAATTAAATCCGCGCCACCATGCTCGGATTACATCAAAGGTGACCCGAGCGTGACTTACAAAGTAATAGCAGACGTATACGGTCCTGGCTCTGTCACCATGTCTGGAGGGAAGCAATGCGTTATTGTCAGGGTTCCCAATTCAGAATTCACAAGATGTACGGGCAGTGGAATAAAAGATAGGATTTATGAGATCACTGCGGTTCCTGAAGCAGGGAAAACCTTTAAAGGATGGAATTCAAAAGGGCTTTGCGATGATGCAAAAACTACCTGCAGGTTTCCACTCACCAGCGAAGTAAGCATTCAGCCACTATTCTGGTAATGATCATCTCGACGGGGACTTCGGTCCCCGTTTCTTTTTGGGGGGTTGGGGTCACTCGGCAAGGGTACGCCACCTGCGCAATGAGCACCCTGTGTTGGCTTAGTGTTGTGCGTCTTCGGTCGCAGAGACTGACCCCTCGAGTTCGACAGTTTGCGCCTAAAAAAGCCCTTTTTTGAGCCCTCATGGCTAGAATAATCAGTGGGTTAGCTTCCTGAATTCACAAATCCTTGTGGTGGCA
>RFVA01000056.1 GCA_009922685.1 Gammaproteobacteria bacterium
GATACCGGGCCCGGTATCGCTCACGTCAAGGCGAATCCCCTCGGCATCCTGCTGCCAGAGGATCTCCACATGATCCCCTTTCTCACAATATTTCAAGGCGTTGAGGATGAGATTGGTAAATGCGCTGCGGAGTTCTTGTTGCCCCCCTATGAGTCCCTCCGGGCTTTCGATACGAAGGCTGAGGCTGGGTTTTGATTCCATCGGCAGCATCAGCGCCTCGTCCATGATCTGGGTCAAAAGCGCTGGGACGTCGACCGCGTTTTGAGCCATTTGATGCGTTGATGATTCGAGTCGGGTGAGCGTCAGGAGGTCATCAATCAGGCTTTGCATCCTTAGAGTCTGCTCCTCCATACGATGAAATGCGCGGGCATAATTGGGGGGGAGTTCATCGGCATGATCGGCCAGTGATTCAACGTAACCGCGAATGACGGTCAGTGGAGTGCGCAACTCGTGTGACACATTTGCAACAAAATCGGTCCGGACGCGCTCCATAAATCGCAATTGCGTCACATCTTGAGCCACGAGCAACCGAAGATCATCGCCATAAGGAATGATGCGAACCTCCAGCTGAATGTTTTCACTCAAGGGCGAGGTGACACCGACGGTTTTCTGATAATCCTCTTCTTGGAGGTAGCCGATGAATTTGGGGTTTCTGATGAGATTACCAATGGTTTGGCCAATGTCCGTTCGCCTGAGACCTAAAAGATTGGCGGCCGCCTCGTTGAACCAATCGATTTGGTCACCGGCACTCAGGACGACGGTGGCATCAGGGAGCGCGGCGGTGGCAGTCCTGAATCTTTCCAGTAGCCGGATCAGCTGTTTCTTGCGCCGCCGATTTCGCCGCCGAAGACGCGAGATGAGATAATAAATTTCGCCCCAGACCCCGGAGCCCTGAGGTCTATCCCCGGCTTTGCCGCCACGGACCCAATGAAGGAGCCGATTGGCATGGAACAGGTGATGACCCAGGTAGAGGGCCAAAATGATCCAGGCCATCAAGGCGGGGCTGTGAAACAGCTGGCCGACAAATAGCCCGATTAAGAGGGCTAAAAAGAGGATAGAGAGTTCCGATCGCCAGGGATTCAGCATGATGTTGGCTTGATGACAGGCAGTCGGAGGGAGCGATCTATCGAGCGACTAATGTGGGCGGTTTGGCCGGGGATTGAAGACCAGAAGGGAGGACCAGCCGGCTAGGAGGAGAAAGGACATCAACACCCAGAACGGCATGCTAAAACCGAGCAGCGTCCATTCAATCTTGGCGCAGTCACCGGTACCGGTGACCATCGCCTTGAGGGTGTCAGTGAAGGCAAAATATTGCAGCATATAGGAAAGACCCGGTCCGCAGGCCGGCACCTCATCCGGTGGCAGATGTTGGATCCACAAATGCCGAATCGAGATGCTGGCGCCAAGAAGGGCAGCGAGAATGCCGGCAATCGCATAACGTCGGGTCCCCGGGGCACCGGTCGGGTGAATCGCTCCCATCAGCATGACCAACCCAACCAGAAAAACCCCAAGTCTTTGGGAAATACACAGGGGGCATGGCTCAAGGCCTTGGGCGAATTGAAAAAAATAAGCCGCGAGTAAAAGGCCCGCGCAGAAAATAAAGCCAATGAGAAAATGGGTCCGGGCAGGGGGGATGAACATCATGTCAGCTCGAAAGGGATAGATGAATGATTCTAGCGCGAACCGGGTCGATTGAATCAATCATTCGGTCCAAAGCCGAGTGGGTTCGGGGCTATTTCATGGCCTCAGGCGTTATCTCTTTCATGTCACCGATCCCGGGGTATTCTTCTCTACCCAATGGCTTTTGGCCCCCCGCTGCTCCTTTTTCCAAAAAGGGGCCCGGTGTTTGAGGGCTTCAACGATCTTTGATGTGGCCGTCATGGCTTCGGCGCGGTGACAAGACCAGGTTCCGATCAAGACGATGGTGTCCCCTGGGGCAATATGACCCACGCGGTGGACGATGAGCCCTCGTTCAAAAGGGGTTGTCTGCCTCACCTCTTCGGCAATCTTTTGAAGTTCTCGCTCCGTCATGCCGGGGTAATGTTCCAACCACAACGACTCAACGGCTTCCCCCTCATTAAAGTCGCGCATGGTTCCTATAAAGAGGCTTGCGGCCCCGAAATGCGACCCAAGGTGATCTGGGGCCATTTCGAAGTCTCGCAACAGGGCATAGGGATCATAGGGTGTCTCAAGGAGTTGAATCTCCATTCAGCCTCCGGTGACCTGAGGAAAAAAGGCCACCTCATCACCGTCTTGAACCGGGGATTCAGGTTTGGCATAGGCCATGTTGACGGCACAGAGGGGCTGATCAGGAAGGGTTTGCCCCTGATGGACAGCCTTCCAGACATCGCTGACGGTCAACAATCCATCGGGCGAGAGGCGTTCTTCCATGCGCCCCATCGTTTCCCTTAGGCTTGCAAAATAGCGGACATGAATCGACATCGATGGCTCCCCTGATTCTTCTTACGGTGATCTTAACCTTCAACCCGACAAAAATGGTGATTTGGCCGAGCGAGCTTCTCGGAAAGGTGATCATGATCATTCGGTCCTGATATCCAGATCTTGAGGGCGCTCTTGGCGAGAAAGTCAGGCATTGCAGGGTCAATCACCCCGTCCTCGATGAGGGAATCGACCGATCGAGAGCTGTCTGAAAGCGGGATCGATTTGACTAAGAGTAAGGCTTTAGCACCGAGCCGTTGAGCTAACCAGACTGAAAGACTGTCAGAGGTCACCCGCCAAGAGGCTTCGACAGAAGGCTCTTGAAGCGCATCAGGATCAGGAAGCCAGCATTGCGCGAATGGAGGAAGAGGCCACTCTTGAAGCAGGGTCTCCGTGGAGGCCAGCGGTAGCCCCGATTCGATGCCGCTCAGCATCAGTGCGTATTGGCGCATGGCGAGGATCGCCATGCGATGGGCTAAGGTGTCATCGAAATGCCATTGCGCCTGCGAGCTTCTGACCGCATCGGCAAATAGGCCGCCACCTGGGACGATGACGACCGGCTCGGGTCTTAGCGCACGGAGCCAATCACCAAGGACGTTCTGCGACCATAGGCTGCCACCGAGCTTAACAATGAAGGGGACGGACATCGTGTCGTTCCTGTCTCAAGGCTTCAATCAGTCTCAGCATGGCGGAGGCTTTGTGATAACACTCCTGATATTCCGAAGGACCAGATGAATCGGCGACGATGCCTCCTCCTGCCCAAAATCTTAGGCAGTGATCCGAGTGAACCAGGGTTCTAATCGCAATATTGCTGTCCATATTGCCATCAAAGCCGATGTAGGCAATGCTGCCACAGTAGATCCCTCGGCGCTGCGGCTCAAGTTCTTCAATGATCTCCATGGCCCTTATTTTTGGGGCGCCGGTGATCGATCCCCCGGGAAAACAACTTTTCAGGAGATCGATGGCATCATCCCCGCCTCGGAGTTTGCCGCGGACCGTGCTGACCATGTGATGCACGGTGGCATAGCTCTCGATTTCAAACAAATGCGGCACATGGACGGATCCGGGCGCACAATTTTTGCCGATGTCGTTTCTAAGGAGATCGACGATCATGAGATTTTCGCTACGATCTTTCGGACTGTCCCTTAATTCAAGGACTTGCCTCGCATCGCCGATGACGTCATGAAGCCTCGGGCGGGTTCCTTTGATGGGTTTAGTCTCGACGAGATCGCCAGACACCCTGATGAACCGCTCGGGCGATGAAGACAGGACTTCTAGCCCAGGATAATTAAGAAAGGCGCCAAAAGGAGCGGGGTTGAACGTTCGTAGCTGCTGATAGGCGGTCCAGGCGTGGCCTTGGGTGGGCGCCGAAAACCGCAAGGCGAGATTGACCTGATAGCAGTCCCCGGCCGTTATGTACTGTTGTATCCGCCCAAAGGCTTCAAGATAGGCGACTTCGTTGAGATTAGCCACAGGCTCCTCAAGAACCTCAAAATCCCCCATTTGCCAGCCGAGCATTTGGATTTGGCTGAAGCTCTTTAAGAGATGTGGCCAGCGATTCAAGAGCCCAGCGGATCCTTTTTTTCCAACGAGCCGGGTCCGCCGATCATGGTGATCGACCACCAAGGCCCAATCATAGATACCCATCATCATATCTGGAATGCCCTCGGCATCTTCAGAAACCACGGGCAGTCGCTCCAGGCGTCTTGCAAGGTCATAGCCTATGTAGCCCAGGGCTCCGCCACAGAAGGGCAGACCTTCTGTCGGTTCGATGATCTCACCCAACGCGGCCCTCAGCAGCGAGAAGGGGTCCTCTAGAGAGAGAACAACACCGGTTTCATCCCGGACTTCTGTGATAGAGCCCTGGGTCACCAGGGTTTTGATGGGATCGGCAGCGATGATGTCATAACGTCCCTGACGACTATGCGGAAAGCCGCTGTCAAGGAACACCGACCAAGGTCGGTCGGCAAACGGGATGAAGAGCGCGGCGCTGTCTTCAAAATAAGGGAGCTCCTGGATCTTCAGATTCATGGGGCGTCTGGGGTATTATCAAATCCAAGAAAAGCCACGGCGGCGGCGGGCGCCACATCGCTGAGGGCGAAACCAGCAGATGCAGGGTTGCCCTGAAACAGTTCGCCGAAATCTCTGTAGGGACGCTGAAGCCTGAGAGCTAACTCTTTGACCAGGAACCGCCCGGTACCCGCCCCAATGAGGGGCGCACGGTCATCGAGGTATCCCAAGGATAACTGGATCTCTACCCCTGATCTCAGTTGTTGAATGTGTTGCTCTCGAAGATAGGCCGCCAGCTGTAAGAGAGACTTTGTTCCAAGTTCTTCAGCGTCAAAGCCAAATTGTCGAGCTAGCCTCAGGTGACTGCCCGCTGGCGATTTGGGTCCGTGATCAGCCGAAGGGTATTGATCGGCCGCTTCTTGAAGCTCACCGGTCAATCGATAAACATCTGCGCTGGTGGCAAAGACTTCCGCCATCACAGGCGCCCATTGGCCCCTGAGCGGAGCGGCTTGGGCCATCATCATCACGGGCGTTCTAACGATCCCGGTATACATCAGTTCCTGCTGATGGAGGCGTTCACTGTCCGTGTAACCCCTAAAGCAGGGTTGATGGTTTTCAATGAGAAGGAGGTCGGTCGTGGTACTTCCAACATCCATGAATAGACCATGACAGAGGCGTCCAGCAACGCTCCAGCCGCTGGCTAACCAATTCGCAGAAGCAATCCGTCCGGCGATCTCAGCAGAAACATCAGCGGCCGGAATGGGGGCCTTATCACCCGTGAAAAGATGAACGGATTCTAAACCAAACCGTCGAGTGACGACCTCGGTGATCGCTAAAACACCTTCTGTTCGGGATTTAAACGCATCGGTCAGCTCACCGGTCATGGTGACCACATGACGGGATCTGGAACAAGAAGGCACACGGTCCAAAATCCGATCTAAGGCCGCTTCTAGCTCCAAAAGACCCTGCCACAGAGGACATGCCGTCTGTTCCACAGCAACCACCTGGCCATCGACCAGGGCGACCGCCTTAAGGTGGGCCCCGCCGATATCCCATCCAATGATGGCATGATGGCTGATCTCAGAGTGCAAGGTGGTAGGGTCCTATCGAGTCCGTGGGCGCAGCTGGAAGATGTCCGGTTTTAAGAAGATCTATGATCCATAAGGCAGGGTTATGGCCTAGGGCCTGATGAAGGCCGACATAGGCGGTGGTCAGCCGAGGGTTGATCTCAAGCACCAAGAGACCTTCCTGATGCTCTACCAAATCAATGCCGATATAACCCCAGAGGCCTGGAAAGGTGGCCGCGATACCTTGAACGAGGGCGGCGCATCGCCCATCAGTGTCCGCTTTGGCATTCACCTCAAGACCTTTAAGCCTAAATCCCTTATTCACCTGATCGACCTCCTGAAGGTTACAGCTTATCAGGACTCCCTGACCCCCCGCAAAAATGGCCGAAAGACTCAGAAAGCGTCCACAGACGAAAGGTTGCGCGACCTTTTCCTGACCCAAGCACCAGTTCGAGCAGAGAAGCTGCCAATCTTTAAGGGTCTGAATGAGTTGTATGCCTTCACAGCCTGCACCATCTTCCGGCTTGATGACAAACGGCATCGGCAGAGGGGGGGTCGCTGAAGGGCCTTTGAGGGGATAGGAGGCAACGCAGGCAATGCCGTTCTTTGAGAGCCGGCTAAAGGCCGCATACTTCCCGCCAGAGCGTTGAATCCAGAGGGCCGGACTTGCGATCAGTTGCTTGCCTTGTTGCACCACCATCTCGCAAATCTTTTCGAGAACCCCATGAGATTCAGGAGCAATCGGCCACACCGCATCCGCATGCTGGATCGCCTTTTCGAGCTCTTCCACGGGATGAGAGCCTTTGACCGGGAGCCATTGGATGCCGCCTTGATCCCCTTGAAGAGGGGGTAAAGTCTCATGCCGGAGGACCAGAAGCTCAACGGTTCTGATCTCCCTAAGATCGCGGATCAGCGCCTTAATCATCTCATTGCCTTCCTTGAGAAGGGAGGGCGAGAGGCTTTTCAGGTCGCCACCGGCAGTAAGATGCTCATAGATTAGAATCTTCATCGTCCATCCTTCCTGAAGTCAAACGAGCCCCCACCATGGAACTGATTCCTGTCATAGACCTTATGCAAGGTGTCGTGGTTCATGCCAGAGGCGGTCAACGAGATCAGTATCGGCCGATTGAAACGACCCTCAGTCCTGATGCGAGCCCTTCAAGGGTCATCGACGGACTCCTCACGCTCTGGCCCTTTAAAACGGTGTATATCGCAGATCTCGATGCGCTGATGGGGCGAGAGCCACAATGGCGTTTGATCAACCAATTGATGGCGGCTTTCCCCGAGACCCTTTTTTGGCTGGATGCCGCTGGATTTGATGCTCCTTGGCGGGGGATCCAGCGTCTCGTAAGCGTCGTGGCCAGTGAATCGCTCGAACCTGACCTTGAGGAACGACTCTCGCCATGGCCTAAAGAAAGCATCTTGTCACTAGATTTTATGGGCCCCCTCTTTAAGGGCCCCCCTGGGTTGCTGGCCTCGGATCGTTGCTGGCCTTGCCGGGTGATCCTGATGAATCTTACCCGCGTGGGTTCAAGCGATGGGCCCCATCAGGCCCAGCTTAGACGCTTCAAGGCAGAGTTTCCGGGTCACGATTATTATATTGCGGGCGGAGTGAGGCATGAAGGCGACCTCTTTGATCTTAAAGCGGCCGGTGCCAAAGGGGTTCTTTTGGCCAGTGCCCTTCATGATGGGAGGATTGGGCCATCGAGTCTTTCAATCATGCTCCCCTCCTAATGGGAGGTCCTTCGGCCATCGCTTAGGACAAAAAAAAGCCGCCCCAGAGGGCGGCTTTTTCCGGAAGCGGGTGCTTACTTGTGAGCAGCGAAAGGATGCTCAACTTCGCCCTTTTGCTTAACGACGTCAGCCGCCTTAGGTTCGCCAGCGACAGCACGCTTGATGGACAGCTTGGTCGCTTCGTAGTTGTAGTCCTGGATCTTCGCGTCATCTTCTGCCAACCAGTGAATGAAGACACCGACGCAGATAAAGAGGTCATCGGCTTCATCAGCTGGGATCGTGCCATCTTCAACACAATCAGCAACCGCCATAGCAACACCGCGCTGCGCAGGTCCAAACATTTGGGTGGCCTGCTTGCCATTCTTGATGGTGACCTTATTGAACATCACAGTGGCAGGCTTGCACAAAAGGTTAGGTGCAACAACGGCCAAAAGGCTGGTGAAGCCATCCTTGTTGTTGGTGACGCAGTTAGCGAAAGCCGTTTCAGCGGCACTACCGCGTGGGCCCATGATGAGGTCAACGTGAGCGATTTCGTTGCCACCGCCACAAAGTGCTTCGCCGACCAGAAGTTTGTTGATTTTTCCCATGACTAATTCCTCGGTATTACCGTCGTTGTTAAAGAAAGAAAAGAATTTTTTTAATATGGACATTGGCTTTTATCCCCGGCAGACCCCAAGAGGGGGGGATCCGGGGCCCGACATCCTGGCGTTGATTTGAGCAGCACGCCTCGATAGATCCCGTGCGAGGTGGCCACCAAATTTTCGCTCAATGTGGCTGTCTGGGTAGTCGCTGAGTAATTTCAGGTAAACGGCCACAGTCGCCCACACGTCCTCATCCCCTGAGGATAACCTACTATGATACAACGGAACGGCGATGTGGAAAATATCCTCAAAATTATTTGCGTACTGTCGGGCAATCAGGTCGCGATTCGAGGCCAGCCGCATCGATTCGAGAAGCGTTACTTTCGGGGCATCACGGACATCGGCTTCCGGAACTTCACCCAGTCCTCCAGGGGCCGCATGGCGGATGGCCTTAAAGACCCTTTGAGCATCGCCAAGGGTTGTCTTGGCGAGGATATCGGCGAGCACCGTTTGGATGGAAGAACCTGGTTTTTTAAGGAAGAACGCTTCGATCAACGGGGCTGCGAGCAGCACAATACCGAGGTTTGTGTTGCATCCTGCGACCGCGCGTGTCGCCTCAATGGCAAGGAGAATGCGTTCTTACCAGGCTTGAACGCCCGGATTTCAAGGTCACACGCAGAGAGATAGGCCGCCTCAGCCAGCTGTTGCCGCTCTCTCATCATCCAGCGCTTTGAGACCGTCTGGTTTGAAGTTCGGTTCTTAAAAGAAAATCATCCACCAATCGTTCCGCAACGGCGATCGGCGTCACGGTTTGGAGACCCTTCCAAGCCGGAATGCTGTTGACCTCGAGGATGAAATAGCGGCCATGGCGGTCACGAATGATGTCGACACCGGCGTAGGCCATCTCGAGGACGGCAACGGCCTCTTCGGCCAGCCGCGACAGGCGAATGTCATCGAGATGGACCGCTTCACAAAGGGCACCCTGATGGACATTGTTGAGCCAGCTGACGCCGGACCGGCGCATGGCTGCGACCGCCTTGCCTCCGATGACAAAAACCCGAAAGTCGTGGGTCGTTTCGCCGGAGTCGACATAACGCTGAAGGTAAAAGATCCCTTGATCGTCCGAAAAGGCGCTGAGCTCATCGAGCTGTTGATAGCGTCTAAGGCCAATGCCCTGAGAGCCAAACAGGGGTTTCTGGACCACCCCATGACCGGCCTTGATCTCTCGCTCGGCAATAGCGAGGGCTTGCGCCTCATCGCGGGTGACCCACACGGCGGGCGTTGGAATGGCAGCTTGATGGAGCATGAAGCTCGTCATGGCTTTGTCTACAGTTCGCTCGATGGCCCGGGCACCGTTGTAAACCGTGATCCCGAGCCGCTCAAGACCATGGAGCACATCGAGATAAAAGGTCACTTGCTCAAGGCTGCCCCCTGGGATACCGCGGACGAAGACGCCCTCCGGCAAGCCGTCTTCGAACCCCTTCATCCTGATGGGGAGCTGACGATCCTCAATGATCAGTGTGCATTCGGTCAGGCTCAAAAAGACGGCCTCATGGCCCTCCCTCTTCAGGGCTTCCTTAAGCCGCTTCCCATGCCAGCCTGGGTCGTCGGTGATGACGGCGATTCGTGCCACTTATTTATTGGTCGAAGGAACGATCAAGAAGGGCTTCATCGAGCGCACCGGCATGGAAGCTGTGCCCGGACTCAACGGCCGTCACGATGACTTTGGCAGGACTAAAGAGCATGGCATCAACCTTGAAGAAGTCATAACCATACTCTTTGAAGACCTCAGCGAAGGGTTTGCCATAATCCCTTGACGTTGAACTTGGAAGCTCCATAGCCAAGGCTTTAGCGGCCTCATCGGTTCCCTTCACGAAAAGGTGGACGGTACCACCAAACAGAATGGCATCATTCGTTCTTCCCATCGCTTTCACAAAGTTCGGGTGAGGAGGTGGGACCGGTGCCGAGGCCATGCCGTCGAGGATATTACCCAAAGGAAAATGCAGGGAATGTGCTTTGTGGAGGGCAACCTCAAGGACCCGGCTCACGACCTGCATGCCGCCGGCAAGGCTCGAGGTGGGCGTTAAGATGACATGAACGCTGTCGGATTCAACCTTGCAGGCCTTCGCGATCATGTCGATCACCTCTGTAGGGGGCACCTTGTCCACCTCCATCACGATGGCGGTTTCACCACACACATCGCGATAGCCCAGCTCTTCATAAAGCGTCTCTACCGGCTTCTCGACGCCCTCTTTTTGTTTGGTGGCCATGGCTCTGGCCGGGCCAGAGCCCAAGGCAAAAAAGGCGCCCTTGCCTTCACCGTGGGAGAGACTCCATCCGGCGTACTGACTGCCAAGGCAAGCAAAGACGGGGTTGGTGCTGTGCACATTCACCATCGTGGGCCAACGCTTGAAGGGGGAGTCCTGGGTGAGGGTGACTTTGCCTAATCCGCCCATGCACACTTCAGCGATCAGCCGACCCGCTTCAAGGCCTCCCAAGGCCTGAATGCCGGCATCAATCACCGTGCAGTTGTTGGCAAGACGATCGATTTTAAGACGCAATCGATCGGCATGCGCAATCATGTACTTAACGATGGGAAGGGCGTAGGCGTTGACGCTGACGTGAGACTGCATGAGGAAGGTTCTCCGGACGTTCTAGGTTCTTTAATGAAGGATGAAGTGATTCTAAGCGCTTGCGAGCGCCATCGTTTGCTCGAGCAGGGCGCGCCGCTCATCGAGGAGTGCCAGGACCTCCGCCTCGGAAGTCCCTTCTGCTCGAATCGTACACAGGGGCTGATTGGGATGGATCACGGTATCATCCACCGGTCGATCCTGGCACCAGGACGGCCAGTGATGACCGACCTTAGCCACCATCTTGCGGGATGCCATCATCACCTTGAAGGCCCTCATCTTAGAAGGCGATCCAACGGGACTCAAGTGTCCTCGGCAGGCCCTGATGTGGGCGGCCACGAGCCCTTCTGGAAAATCGTCGTCATAAAGTGCCATGGAGGCGCTTGGGCGGGGATTGACCTCGATCACGAGCACTTGGTTTTCGGGTGATAGCATGAAATCAAGGCTGTTCAGTCCTACGAGCCCGGTTGCCTGAACCAAGCGTTGAATGATCCCCCTCATCGTTTGCCGCTGTCGTCCTGAAAGCCCGGTGGCATGGATGGCGCCGACAAATAGAAAAGGTCTTTCAAGGCTCCCTTGGTTCCAAAGGGTGTTGAACCCAATGATCCTGCCCTTCCGGCCATCGGCCAGAAACAAGGCCGAGTATGCGGGTCCTGAAAGCCGTCGCTGCAAATACTCAAGAGGGCCAAGAGGCTTATGGGCGCAGAATCGTACACCCTTGCCCCCCTCGCTGCAACCAGACTTCACCAACCAATCATCACCCCCTTCAGCCAGGTCAAGGTGGGTTTCAGGGAAGGGAATGTCAAGCTGTCGCAAGAGATCAAAGAAACGCCTGGGTTCTTTGAACAATCGCTGCAGCGGCGGTGGATTGCCGATGATCTCACGACCTTTGGAGAGCCTTTCAAGAAGATCGGGTTGCGAGTCAAACCCGCTCCCATAGATCATCGGGATCTTGGGCCCTGGTGTGATCTGATCGGCCGCATCAAGGAGTAGGTCGTCATCGAAAGTCCCTAAGGCGCTGACAAGCGCCACCGCTTTTAAGGCCGCTAAGCGCGTGTCGCTGTCGGCATAATGGTCGATCGCGAAGGTATTGATGTGGGCTTTTTTGGCGGATTCAACCAGCATTCTGGCCGAGCAGCTGATGACCAAAAGCCCTTCGGGAAGATCAAGCCATGGCTGATCATGACGGAAGACATGCCCCTCAGACAAGAGCGCCTTGGGTCTTGATGATGGCCCCCCGTCGCCTTGGGGTTCCGATGCTAATGGTCAGCTTTTGCGCTTGAGGAAGCGCCTTTTCACAGGAAGCTTTGAGAGCCAAAGCATGCTCTTCG
The DNA here is from genome assembly GCA_009922685.1 of Gammaproteobacteria bacterium. GTDB lineage: Bacteria > Pseudomonadota > Gammaproteobacteria > Methylococcales > Methylococcaceae > UBA6136. The sequence continues at coordinate 11,793 of RFVA01000056.1, forward strand.
TTGGCGACCAAACAGAAGCCGGTGGGACCCCAGGAACTTTGCCCTATCCCAACAGCGCCCTCGGCTTCTAAAAAGTTCAGGGTGTCAGCCACATCGCGACTCGCAAACCGACCGCCTTGCGCTGGGGCAAAGTGATCGCCTACGGCGCGCTGCAATTCACTCACGACATCACCAAAGTCCTTGAGCTGATGCTCCATCACCGCAGGAAGCCCCTCCATAAGAAGTCGATGACAAAGCCTTGCCGCGTCATCCTCAGGGAATGGCGGTAACAGACTGAAAGCGTTCATCTCAGGGGTCCCATGAAGACCCTGATGATGGGGATCTAGGATGATCAGAAAGCGCCACGCCGGGGGCATTTGAAGCCGGGAGATAACCGGCGGGACTAAGGTTTCAGGTCCTCGACCACCATCGAGAATGAGACCGCTCTCCCTAAAAGCCGCGATCCCTATACCCGAGCGTGCCCCTCGGCGGGTGGTTGTGGCGATGTCTTCAAGGGAGAGATCGATCTGATGGAGTGCGGCCAGACCCGTCCCCACGGCCAGGGCCATTTGAGTGCCTGAGCCTAGACCTGCATGATGGGGTATCGCCTTCAGAATATCGATGTGGGCGGGGAGCTCAAGGCCGAGACTGCGGGTAATGGCCTCGGCGGCCTGGCGGGCTCGCGCGGCATCCGGGCCAAAGACTTCCAGTCGATCCGCGGCCCGAAGACGGATATGGGTGACGATCTCTTCAAGACCCACGCCAAGGCTTCCAAACCGCCGGCCGATGCTGCCGCTGATGTCAAGGAAGCCCATGTGCAATCGACCCGGCGCCTCGATTTCAATCGTGGCGTCCTGCGGACGGTCATGGTTCAAGGGGCGAGGCATCTCCTGGTCCAAGAGGGTTAAACCAAATCAAAGGCCCGGTGTGGGTTGATCTTCAAAGGATCAGCGAATGATGCCGCAGGCGATTCTGGCGCCACCCGGCTGGTCACCATAGTTATCGTTTTCAGCATGAATCATTAAGGAGCGTCCTTGGAGATCCTTAAGGGACAGTTTCGAGCTGATGACGGGGGCAATCGCGGAGCCATCGGCGGCGGCGACCAGCACGGGGAGATCACCTTGATGGCCCGCGCCCTCGGGCCCGAGATGCTTTCCAGTATTGCCTGGATCGAAGTGGGGTCCCGCGGACCATCCGGCGACGGCGCTACCCTCTTTATCTGCGGGTGCGCAGTTGGCCTTGTCATGCACGTGAAAGCCGTGGGGACCTGCCTTGAGGCCTTTGAGACTCGGGCTGAATTTAAGACCCGACGCCTCCTGGCTGATGGCCACGGTGCCGAGGCTTTGCCCCGTTC
>RFVA01000057.1 GCA_009922685.1 Gammaproteobacteria bacterium
GATGTGAGCTGGTTCATAACAGACATTCGATACGAAAAAGAGCGCGATCATTGAGACCGTCCATGCATGACCTCAAAATAGCCCTAGCGCAAATGGATTTTCCCGTCGGAGACGTCCTTGGGAACACCAAACGCATCATCGAGGCAGCCATCAACGCCAGAGACAACCTCGACGCTTCGATCATCGTCTTTCCCGAACTCTGCCTTTCGGGCTATCCACCAGAGGATCTTCTGCTTCGAAAGGACTTCATGGCCGCCATATCCCGTGGCCTTAAAAACATCTGCGGGGCCACCAAGGGCATTATGGTCATCGTGGGTTACCCCGAAAAAACTGCAGAGGGAACCTATAATGCCGCAGCCATCATCATGGACGGCGCTATCAAGCATCATTATAGGAAGCGCCTTCTCCCCAATTATGGCGTATTCGATGAGAAGCGTTACTTCATCCCAGGTGATTCCCCCTGTGTTTTTGAGGCAGGAGGACAACGCATCGGCATAACCATCTGTGAAGACATCTGGCAGCCGGGGCCCGTCGAAGAGACAGTCGAAGAGGGCGCCACGCTCATCCTGAATCTTAACGCCTCCCCGTTCCACCAAGGAAAAGCCGTGGAGCGAAAAAACCAGGTGCGCGCCCGAATCGCAGCAACAAGGGTGCCCCTCGCCTACATCAATCTAGTCGGGGGACAAGACGAACTCGTCTTCGACGGCCATTCGTTTGTGATGAACCGAGAGGGGGCTTGCACCCATCAAGCACCGGCCTTTGAAGAAACGACCGTAGTCATTGAGTTTCAAAAGGGACCCACAACTCAACCCATTCCTGGAAATAAGGCGGCGACTTTGTCAAAGGAGGCCGAGATTTATCAGGCCTTAACAACCGGAATTCGAGACTATGTCAAAAAGAACGGATTCAAGGGCGCCCTACTCGGCCTCTCTGGCGGCATAGACTCCGCTCTCACACTGGCGCTTGCCGTCGATGCTCTGGGCAAAGACCGAGTGGAGGCCGTCCTTCTGCCTTCCCGCTACACTGCAGATATGAGCAATGAGGATGCTCTTCTTGAGGTGGCTGCACTTGGGTGCAAACACCACATCATACCCATAGAGCCGGCCTTCCAGACATTCCTAGATCTTCTAGCCCCAGCACTGAAGGACACCATACCCGACGCCACCGAGGAAAATATTCAAGCACGCTGTCGCGGTACCCTCCTGATGGCGCTTTCAAACAAAACGGGAAAGATCCTTCTAACAACCGGCAACAAAAGCGAAATGAGCGTGGGTTACGCGACGCTATACGGCGATATGGCGGGAGGATTTGCGCCCCTCAAGGATATCCCCAAAATGCTGGTCTATCGATTGTCTGAGTACCGCAACAGCCTATCGCCTGTTATCCCGGTGCGCGTCATAATGCGCGCGCCGTCGGCCGAATTACGGCATGATCAGCGCGACGAAGATTCGCTTCCACCCTACCCCATTCTTGACGACATCCTCGAGCGCTATATCGAACAGGACCAATCCATCGAGGTGATCATTGAAGCCGGATTCGATCCCGATGTCGTTGAACGCGTGGCGGGTCTTGTCGATCGCAACGAATACAAACGCCGCCAGGCACCACCTGGCGTCAAGGTCACTCGCCGAGCTTTCGGACGCGACCGCCGATTCCCGATGACCAATGGCTTTAGAAGCCCCGCTTAACCCAACCCACCCACTCGACCATAAGCATGCACGACATTATCATCTGGCTGGTGAACACCATCGGCGATCTTGGTTATCCTGGTATCTTTCTGCTGATGGCCATGGAAAGTTCGATCTTCCCAATCCCGAGCGAGCTCGTTATGCCTCCCGCCGGCTACCTGGTCCATCAAGGAAAGATGGACATGACCCTGGTGATTTTGAGCGGCACCTTAGGAAGCCTTGCCGGCGCTTACGCCAACTATTTTGTCGCCTCATGGCTCGGGAGAGGGCTGCTGATCAAATACGGCCATAAGGTCTTCATCCGTGAGGCGCACATCGACCGCGTGGAACGATTTTTTCTGAAACACGGCGAAGTCTCGACCTTTATAGGACGACTGTTACCGGTCATTCGCCATCTCATCTCCATTCCCGCGGGCCTCGCCCGAATGAACCATTGGCGCTTCACCCTCTATACGCTTGCGGGCGCTGGCCTCTGGGTGGCCACCCTCAGCTGGCTGGGATACCTGATTGGCGCCCAAAAGGAATTGATACAACAATATGCCCACGAAGCCGTAATGGGGGCCATAGCCTTATCTACCCTTATTGCCATCACCTACATGCTGATGTATCGCCGCCAGCTTAAAAGAGCGCTGCCTGCAGAGTAAAAAAACACCTCAACGTTGACGCCCATCATCAGGCAACGAGGACTATGAACCATACTTACGACGCCGCCTCCATCGAAGTTCTCTCTGGACTTGACCCGGTCAGAAAACGACCCGGCATGTATACCGACACCTCGCGCCCTAACCATCTGGCTCAGGAAGTCATTGACAATAGTGTGGACGAAGCCCTCGCGGGACATGCCACCCACATAGATGTTCGGATCATGACCGATGGGGGCGTCGAGGTCCGCGATGACGGCCGAGGCATGCCCGTCGACATGCATCCCGAAGAGGGGATCTCAGGCGTTGAAGTCATCCTAACGAAGCTACATGCCGGCGGAAAATTCTCCAACAAGAGCTATGGTTTTTCGGGTGGGCTTCACGGGGTCGGCGTTTCGGTTGTAAATGCCTTGTCAGATCGCCTTGACGTTGAAATCAGGCGCGATGGATCTATCTGGGATATCGGCTTTGAACGAGGCGAGAAGGTTCGTAACCTCAGCGCCATTGGCAATACCACCAAAAAAGATACTGGAACCACCGTCAGATTCTGGCCGGAAACCCATTATTTTGATTCCCCTAAAATCGCGACGCAAAAACTCAAAGCTCTCCTCCGGGCGAAAGCCGTGCTCTGCCCTGGCCTAAAAATCACGCTCAAGGACGATCACACGGGCGAAGAAGATGTTTGGTATTTTGAAAATGGTCTTCCCCAGTACTTAATCGATCGTATCGGCGATCAGGAGTGTATTCCCGAAGAGCCCTTTATCGGGAGCCTCTCGGGGAAGCAGGAAGCGGTAGATTGGGCTGTAGTTTGGACGAGCTCTGGGGGAGAGCCGGTCACTGAAAGCTATGTCAACCTAGTGCCAACCGCTCAGGGCGGCACGCATGTAAATGGGCTTCGCACCGGCTTAACTGAGGCCGTCAGGGAGTTCTGTGAATTCCGAAATCTCCTGCCGCGCGGCATCAAGATCGCACCCGAAGACGTTTGGGAGAGTTGCCACTATGTGCTCTCCCTCAAAATGCTAGACCCCCAGTTCTCAGGCCAAACCAAGGAGCGATTAAGTTCTAGGGAATGCGCCGCTTTTGTTTCGGGCGTTGCCAAAGATAGCTTTAGTCTCTGGCTCAACCAGCACCCCGCAGTGGGTGAGCGCATTGCCGAACTGGTGATCGATCATGCCCAGCGGAGACTCAAAGCCAGCCGCCAGGTGACCCGCAAGAAAATTACCAGCGGGCCTCAGCTTCCAGGAAAGCTCTCCGATTGTGCGTCACAAGACCTCGACCGGACCGAACTGTTTCTGGTGGAAGGCGATTCAGCAGGTGGTTCAGCCAAACAGGCACGCGACAAAGATTTTCAAGCCATCATGCCGTTAAGGGGAAAAATCCTAAATACCTGGGAGGTTGAATCCGGCGGCGTACTCGCCTCCCAGGAAGTCCACGACATTAGCGTTGCGGTTGGCGTTGATCCTGGTTCCAGTGTCCTTGAAGGACTTCGTTACGGCAAAATCTGCATCTTGGCCGATGCGGACTCCGACGGCAACCACATCGCAACCCTTCTATGCGCCCTATTTGTGAAACATTTTAGGCCCCTAGTGGATGCGGGACACGTCTTCGTCGCAATGCCGCCCCTCTATCGGGTAGATGTCGGCAAACAAGTGTTCTATGCCCTTGATGAACCTGAAAAAAAGGGGGTCCTTGACCGCATTGAAGCTGAAAAAATCAAAGGCAAGGTCAACGTCCAGCGCTTTAAAGGACTGGGCGAAATGAATCCGTCCCAGCTCAGAGAAACCACCATGAACCCCGATACCCGGCGACTGGTGCAATTGACCCTTGATGAACCCGCCGATACCGATGACTGTCTCGATATGCTTCTGGCCAAGAAAAGGGCTGGCGATCGTAAAATATGGCTGGAAGAGAAGGGCAATCTTGCAGAAATCTAAAGAGAACCAGCCGTGCCCCTTGCGCAAAACCTGTAAACTTGATATCGGAATCGATTGATCTATAATGTTCGGCTTGATTTTTTAAGGGCAGTCCCTGGACTGCCTTTTTTATTTTATGGTGGAGTGAGTCCATGACCGTTTCCCTGATGCCGACCTATGCGCGCATGCCCGTGTCCTTTGAACGCGGCCAAGGGCCTTGGCTGTGGAGCACCGAAGGGCAACGCTACCTGGATGCGATCTCGGGCATTGCTGTCTGCAATCTGGGCCATGCCCATCCAAAAATAGCCGAGGCACTCTGTGATCAGGCCAGAACCCTGATTCATACCTCAAATCTTTACGGGATTGCTCTCCAGGAACAACTGGCAGAAAAGCTCTCCGCGCTCAGCGGGCTCGATAATGCCTTTTTCTCGAATTCAGGCGCCGAAGCCAATGAAGCCGCACTGAAATTGGCCCGCAAATACGGTCATAGCCACGGGATCAGCCACCCCAAGGTCATCGTGATGGAGAATAGCTTTCACGGCCGAACGCTTTTTACCTTGAGCGCCACCGGTAATAGCAAGGTTCAGCAAGGCTTTGAGCCTTTGGTCGATAGCTTCATTCGCGTCCCTTTTGGTGACGGCGACGCTATCGAAGCACTTCAAGATCCCGACATCGTCGCCATCTTTCTCGAGCCAATCCAGGGGGAAGGGGGCATCAGGATCGCTTCGGATGAATACCTCAAAAGATTGAGAGCTTTATGCGATCAGCGCCGCTGGCTTTTGATGTTTGATGAAGTGCAATGCGGCATGGGCCGATCAGGTCGCTGGTTCGGTTTCCAACACGCCGACATTAAACCAGACGTGATGACCCTCGCTAAAGCCCTCGGCAACGGTTTTCCGATCGGAGCTTGCCTAGCCCGAGGGGCTGCTGCCGAGGTATTGACCCCGGGAAAACACGGCTCCACCTTTGGCGGTAACCCCTTAGCCTGCCGAGCGGCTCTCAGCGTCATCGACATTTTAAGCGATGAGCATCTGGTTCAGCGGGCGGCTGCATTAGGCGAGACGATCAGGAGCGCCTTCCAAGAGGCCTTCAAAAACAACCCTAAAGTGAAAGAGGTCCGTGGAAAAGGGCTCCTGATCGGCATTGAGCTTGATGCACCCTGCATGGAACTTCCCCTGAAGGCGCTCGACGCTCACATCCTGATAAATGTCACTGCTGAACGAACCATCAGGCTGTTGCCGCCCCTCATTCTTAACGACGACGAAACCCGCCACCTGATCGACACGGTCATTGGTGTCGTCGATGCCCATACAGGCCATTAAGCCTCGGAGACACTGCTATGCCCTTACGCCACCTCGTCAACCTCTCCGACTTGTCTCAGGCCGAGTTCAAGGGACTCCTCGAGCGAGCCACCGAGCTTAAAGCTCAGAGGACCGGCCATGAGCCCCTGAAGAACAAGGTTCTCGCGATGCTATTTGAGAAATCATCAACCCGCACGCGCATCTCCTTTGAAACAGGGATGATCCAGTTGGGTGGGGCTGCGATCTTTCTCTCCCCAAGGGATACTCAACTGGGTCGCGGCGAACCCATCGAGGATTCCGCTCGCGTGATCTCAAGAATGGTCGACTGCATCATGTTGAGAACCCATGAACATCGGACCGTCGAACTCTTCGCTCAACACTCCAGCGTCCCAGTCATCAACGGACTCACCGATCAAAGCCATCCTTGCCAGCTCCTCGCGGATATGCAGACCTATTTTGAACACCGGGGTGATATCAGAGGAAAAACGGTCGCCTGGATCGGTGATGGTAACAACATGTGTCACTCCTATCTCGAAGCGGCATCCCTGCTTGACTTCACCCTCAAGATCGCCTGCCCTCCCTCTTATGAGCCTGATCAACAGTTCATGGACAAGGCCGACGGACGGGGCGTCCTGATGCACGATCCAAAGGCCGCCGCAGAAGGGGCCGACTTGGTGGTCACGGATGTCTGGGCAAGTATGGGCCAAGAAGAAGAACAATCAAGACGGGAGCTGGCCTTTCGGGGTTTTGAGGTTGACGATCAGCTGATGAGCCGAGCCGCCCAAGACGCTTTATTCATGCACTGTCTTCCGGCCCATCGAGGCGAAGAAGTGAGCGCGAGCGTCCTTGAGGGCCCACAAAGCGTGGTCTGGGACGAAGCCGAAAATCGCTTGCACGCGCAAAAGGCTCTCCTTGAATTCCTCCTCATCGAGGACCATCCGCTTCGGGAGCACTAAGCCCCATCTCGTGAAGGGAGAGCGATCAGGTGCTGAACCAAATCACGCTCCTGCAACAACTCACCTTCACTGGCCTTAATGAGCGCCTCACTCGCGGCATCAAGGGCCAACCCCTCGACGATGCGCCAATGGCCATCATGAGTCTCCACCGGAAATGAAAACACCAAGCCTTGGGTAACGCCATAACTCCCATCGCTCACGACCGCCATACTGGTCCAAGAACCTTTCGGGGTCCCCCTTAGCCAATCACGCATTTGGCACAGCGCCGCATGCGCTCCAGACGCCGCGCTGGATTTACCGCGAACACGAATCACTTCAGCTCCTCGCTGCCGTACGGTCTCGATAAAGGAGGCCTCAAAATCCATGCCCACACATTCCAAAACCGGTCGCCCATTGATGGTCGCATGGTGAAGGTCTGGATACTGAGAGGTCGAGTGATTTCCCCAGATAATGACCCCCTCAACGGAAGTGCATGGCCTCTGACAGGTTCTGGCAAGGAGACTCACCGCCCGATTATGATCAAGACGGGTCATTCCTGAAAACTGTGATGGGTCGAGATCCGGAGCATTACTGACGGCAATCAAGGTATTCGTATTGACCGGATTACCGACGACCAGCACTTTGACCGAGCGCTTCGCGACCGCATTCAGCGCTCGACCCTGCTCGGCAAAGATTTCCGCATTAACCTCCAGGAGATCAGCGCGCTCCATCCCGGGCCCTCGGGGTCGCGCACCCACCAAAAAGGCCAGATCCACATCCTTGAACGCCTCGAGGGGATCACTATGACAACTCAATCCCACAAGGATGGGTGATGCAAAGTCCTCAAGCTCCATGGCAACCCCTTCCAGTTGACCGATGGCTTGAGGGACTTCGAGGAGCCGAAGCACGATCGGCTGATGGGGCCCTAGAAGGTCCCCCGCAATCAATCGAAACAGCAGGGAATAACTGATCTGACCGGCAGCACCGGAAATCGCTATAGTGACCGGAAGTTTGGCCTTATCGTCCATAGAATGGGGCGTAGTGTAGTCAGAGGGACAACCGCCCCTCAGAGAATGGGATAACCCTTATCAGATATTGCTTTTTGAATCACTGCCGGGCTCACCACAGCGTCATCAAAAACCACCTCGACGCGATTTTCTTGATGAAAGGCCTTTGCTGAAATGACCCCTGAAACTGACGATGCGGCATCCTGCACGGTCTTCTCGCAGCCTCCACACTTCATCCCGCTCACTGTCAGACTGATTGTATTCATGTCATACCCAAAAAAACCGCCTTTGCTGCGGCAGATGTCCCACAAAGATGCCGCCGAGGGCGCTCTTTAGCAAGAACCTTCTCCCACGGCCCAAAAAATCTTCGATCCTAAAGCGGGCTCCCTTTAAAATAAATCCCACACCCCAATGGAAGGAATGAAGGGGCCCTTGCCTCTTGAAAGGATAACCCAATAATGCGCCGCTCGCTTAACCAACCCATCACGCCCTCGAAAGACCCCATGAGCAATATCATCCCCTTTAAGCGTCCAGCTAAAAAAACACAAGGAGCCGGCAACACCCTCTGCCGAAGCGGTTTCCATCGCTTTGAAATCGACCATTCCGTTCCATTTAACGTGGTCAAAGGGAAGCTTGTCACGATTGAGCGGTGTGTCCGCTGCGGAAAAACCCGACACGAGCTGCGCTAAAAAGACCACTCCTCGAGTCGTTGCCAGCGCTTTTGTGAAACAAAAACATCAAAGTCCCAGAAGACAGGAACGATTTGGCTTCGCCCACAAGGCGTGAGGATATACGTCTCCGCCATCGCAACATTCCCAAGCAGAGTGAGCACCTCAACCGACCGACGCTCATAGTCAGCTCCTTCGAATTGGTCAAGCATGTCAAGAACCCATGGACTGATATCATCCACCAGAAGCCCAATGGTCGCTGCACCAGACTCTTCCATCAGCCCCGGGTAAACCTCGCCAGATAAAGGGTAGCGGGCATAGCCTTCAAGGAGAGCCGGAATCCCTTGACGAGAAACACCGGTCAAACGCTCAAAGACCAAGGGAACCAAAAGGCTCCCATACACAAAGACATTCATCCCAACACCCAAAAGCCCATATTCTAAAAGGCCCACGAAGTGGCACAATGGTTACCCACAAACCCCATTATCCTTCACCGAGTCCCGTATGGCCCAGATTCTGATCGGAAAAGGCGAGCAACCCTGCCTCCTCGACACCCACTACGCCAATCGCCATGGCCTCATCGCCGGAGCGACTGGTACCGGAAAAACCGTGACCCTGCAGATTCTGGCAGAAGGCTTCTCAAGCCTCGGGGTACCGGTCCTTCTGGCCGACATCAAAGGCGATCTCGCAGGGCTTGCCATAGCCGGCCAAGACAACCCAAAACTCACAGAACGCGCCAAGACGCTCGGGGTTGAAAACTATCAGCACCAAGCATTTCCGGTGGTGTTCTGGGACCTCTTTGGCCGCGACGGGCATCCGGTCAGAGCGACGATTTCGGACCTTGGCCCCCTTTTGTTATCGCGCCTTCTAGGCCTTAATGCAACGCAGGACAGCGTTCTCAGCCTCCTCTTCAAGGTCGCAAAGGAGCAGGATCTCCTGCTGCTGGATCTCAAAGATCTCCAATCGCTCCTGGTCTATGCCGCTGAACATACTCAGGACTTAAGCAAAAACTATGGCGCCATCAGCAAGCAAAGCATTGGCATCATCCAGCGAGGACTCCTTGCGCTTGAGAGCGAAGGGGCCGGCCAATTATTCGGGGAGCCTCAGCTTGCGATCGAGGATCTGTTGCAGACCACTCTTGAAGGTCGTGGGCAAATCAATATTCTTGCGGCGGAGAAGCTGTTCCTGAAACCCAAGCTCTACGCGACCTTTCTCCTATGGCTCCTGACCAAGCTTCAAGAAACCCTGCCTGAACAGGGCGATCAGGAGCTCCCAAAGCTCGCCTTCTTTTTTGATGAGGCGCACCTTCTCTTTGATGATGCGCCAAAAGCCTTACTCGAAAAAATTGAACAGGTGGTCAGACTCATTCGATCCAAGGGGGTGGGCGTCTATTTCATTACGCAAAATCCCATGGATGTTCCAGAGTCCGTCCTTGGACAGCTTGGAAATCGCGTGCAACATGCCTTAAGGGCCTTCACGCCAAAAGATCAAAAGGCCGTCAAAGTGGCCGCTGAAACGTTTCGGAAAAACCCCGGGCTCGATGTGGCCACCACCATCACCGAGCTAGCTGTCGGCGAAGCGCTCATCTCAACCCTGATAGAGGGCGGAATACCCGCTCCGGTTGAGCGCGCCAAGGTCGTTCCACCAAGATCCCGCATGGGTACCCTTAGCCCCGAAGAACGGCAGACGATCATGGCAAGATCTCCCTATCTCACCCGTTATGCGACAGGCATTGACCGGCCATCAGCCCATGAGACCCTGAGCACCAAGGGGGCTGGATCCTTAGAGCCTGAGACCAATGCCTTTGGCGGCATTCTCGAAAAGGCCGCCAAAAGTGCCATGTCGGCGGCAAGCTCCGAACTCGGCCGGAAAGTCGGCCGCGAGTTGATCCGAGGCATCCTTGGAAGCCTCACCAAACGCCGCTAGAGACCTAAGAAGGGATCGGCCCTCATCAGGTCGACCAACTGCCTCAGGGCCTGACCCCGATGACTTTGTAGATTCTTCACATCCGCAGAAAGCGAGGCCGCTGAGACCGATAGCCCCGCCACTTCAAAGAGGGGATCATAGCCAAATCCTCCCTCCCCGGAGGCCTCTTCAAGAATGCGGCCAGACCACTTTCCCTCGGCGATGAGCGGGTTGGGATCAAAAGCATGACGGAGAAACACCATGACGCAACTGAAATGGGCTGTTCTTTGGTCCATGGGGACTCCTTGAAGCGAAGATAAAAGCTTCCGATTGTGAGCCGCCGTGCCAGCACCGACTCCAGCGTAACGGGCAGAAAAAACCCCAGGAGCCCCATCGAGCGCATCCACTGACAGCCCTGAGTCATCGGCAATCGCTGGAAGTCCCGTGATGGTGGCAGCGTGACGCGCCTTGATAAGGGCATTTTCAACAAAGGTGAGGCCCGTTTCCTCCGCATCCTCAATCTCATAGGTCGACTGAGGGATCGCAGTTATTCCATACGCTGATAAGATAGCCTCGATTTCGCGCAATTTGCCGGAATTATTGCTAGCAACAAGAACTTTTTTCATGCGGAACCCCCCTAAGAAATGCCTTGATGGAGCCCGGAATTGACCGGACCATGAGGACACCGAGGGCATCCCGCCAAAAAAATAATGAAAATACCTTATATTTAGGAGTGAAAAGATGAGCAAGATTCTGACCGAAGTTCTTCAGGCGAATCAAGGATACGCCTCCACCTTCACCAAAGGTGATCTGGCATTACCACCTGCCCGCGGCTTTGCCATCCTGACCTGTATGGACGCCCGACTCCACCCCTCCAAATATGCAGGATTATCAGAAGGCGATGCGCACGTCATTCGAAATGCAGGTGGCCGTGCCAGCGACGATGCCATTCGCTCACTCGTCATCTCCCACAAGCTCCTTGGTACCCAGGAATTCTTTGTCATTCATCATACTGACTGTGGGATGCAGCTCTTTAACAATGACATCATGGGCGACTTATTGAATCAAAGCCTCGATACGGCGAGCATTGACGCCAATGGCTGGCACGATCACGGAAAGGGCCCAGGTTCGAGCGATGGTAAATACATCAACTGGCTGACTTTCAAGGATAACGAACAAAGTGTTCTTGAAGATGTGAACCGGATCAGAAACCACAGCCTCGTTCCGAATTACATTCCTATCTATGGCTTCATCTACGATGTCAAAACAGGAAAGCTGGTTGAGGTCCCCGCAGCCATGCGCGCGGGCAGCCCCAATTAAGTCAAAGTCGCATGACAAAGATGCCGGGCGACAGCCCGGCATTACCAGATCGAGAGCCTAAAGGCCTCAGAAGCCGACCGATTCCAAAGCGGCCCGCTGATGGGCCATCAATTCTTCAATTCCTTTCCCTGCAAGATCCAGCATGGCATCCAATTCATGGCGATGGAAGGCGTGACCCTCCGCGGTCCCTTGTACCTCAATAAAGGCACCCGCATCGTTCATCACCACATTCATGTCGGTTTCAGCATCACAATCTTCTCGATAATCTAAATCGAGGACCGGCACACCGCCACTGATGCCTACAGAAACCGAAGCAATCTGGCCATGAATAGGATTGACCTTGAGACGCTTTGACGCCATCAACTGTCCAATGGCCAGGCGAAGGGCCACATAGCCCCCGGTAATCGACGCCGTTCGGGTTCCCCCATCCGCCTGGATCACATCACAATCGATGGTAATTGTTCTTTCACCCAGTGCTTCGAGATTGAGAGCGGCCCTTAAGGAGCGACCGATCAAGCGTTGGATCTCCATGGTGCGACCGGTTTGCTTGCCACGGGAGGCTTCACGGGAGGATCGCTCATGCGTCGCCCTTGGCAGCATACCGTATTCAGCGGTAATCCAGCCTGCCCCTTTCCCTTTGAGAAAGGGGGGGACACGCTCCTCCACACTCGCGGTACAAATAACACGGGTATCCCCGAAGGACACTAAAACGGAACCTTCGGCATGCTTGGTAAAATGAGGAGTTAGGACAATATCTCGCAATTGCTCCGGGGAACGGCCGCTGGGTCTCATCACATACCTCATCTTGAAAAACTAACCAGTATAGCTGACTGGAGCGCATAGATTCTGCAACGGTGTTTTGAATCGATGGACGCTCGTCATGAATCTGTCGCCAAAGGGTCCTATCAACATAGGAGGCTTTAATTCTGGGAAAATAGCCTTTGAGCGCCCACCTGAATAAATAAGAACGAGATCCCACATGACCAGCCGACGCCTTCCCACCGTTCTCATTGGACTCCTTCTCCTTGGTGTCACGACGAAGTTTCCCTTCGCCCAAGAAGGGCCAACCTTCCTTCAAGTAGCGAGCGTTGAAGATGACGATGACGAGGAGGACGATGACACGCCGATGGCCCCACGAAGCGGGAAGCCAATCCAGTGGGGACTTCATACCCCCGCGCATGAAGTGTCGTCCGAGCAACGCCCAATGCGTGGGCAAAAACATCGGCACTCGATGCGAAGAGACCGACATACAGGAAGACACGCCACCCACCTCTCCCACCGGCGTTATCACCGCGGCCAGGCCACCAAAGCGCACGGCAAGAAGGACATTCATCATCGCAAGACGAGAAGAACTGGGACCCATCATCCTCGATGGAGCCACCATCGGGCCTCGCATCATCAGCACTCTCATCACGAGACACGGCTAAAGAAAGGGCGTCAAAAGTCTAAGAGCCCTTCAAGGAGACACCGCCTCTAATCTCGACGGAGGGGGGAGTGTCGCCCATAAAAAAGCCCCGTTGCGTGCTGCATTGGGGCTTTTTACTGATTGGAGCCTGGCAGTTCCCTACTTTCGCACAGGTAATCTGCACTATCATCGGCGCTAAGCGGTTTCACTTC
>RFVA01000058.1 GCA_009922685.1 Gammaproteobacteria bacterium
AGGCGCCCCAGCCGTCACCTGCGAGGAAATTAGACCTTGGGATCAAACGGTTCCAGGTGCCTTTCTTTTCATCATAGGGGCGAGTTTCACCCGTAATGAACCAGCCACCGGAGACATAAAAACCTTGCAGGAGATCGGCGCTGCTGTAGTTGTAACCATTGACCTGCGCCATCATAAATTCAGAAGTGGTGTGGAAGGGGCCGTAGGCGCCAGCAAGTTCGGCACCAAACATATTGACACTGTTGGCCTGATGCTGAACCTCATTGTGGCCGCCAACACACTCCCCGGTTGCGCTGTTGTACTTACCACCAACGCACTTGGTGTTAGTCAGGTTGCCGGTGTTGATCCAGTTGGTCCGATCGACGTCGGTATCGGGTTGTGATTGGTAAGCCCAGCCCCCGGTTCTGAGGCTGCCGTTCTGGTTATAGGTATCGTTCAAGACGCGTCCTGAGCCCCATACGCCGGTATGGAGGAGGTTGCCTTCTTCATCTTTAAAGGGAAGCACCACGGCGCGTCCCACCAGCTGATAGCTGGTGTTACCACTGAAGCCGTTGCGGTTGACGTTGGTGGCTGTGCCGTTATTGCCCCCGGCATTATTGATGCCTCCGGCCGCATTGTCAGAACTATTACCAGGCCCTGGAGCGCCCAGTGATTCGGTGGTGATGCCGCCACGGACAAAGTAAGGCATATCGAAGACCTTTTCAAAGGCTTCCGCGGTCAGGCCGAGCTGATATTTACTGTTGGCGCCCTGTTCGATGAAGGCGTTATTGGGGAGCGAGCGTTCGATGAAGGTCAGGTAGTTGTTCGACATATAGGATTCAAGCGATTTACCTTCATTTTGCTGACCAATGGTGATCGCAATCGGCTTGAAGTGGATGTACTTCACAAAGGCATCAGTAATCCCCTGAGTGCCCCCATTGTTTCTCGCAAAGTCGTATTCGAAACGATATTCGTAGTCACCGAAGAAAAGACCTTCAGTAAAAAGACGGGCGCGGCGGAGACCGACGCCGTTGGCGAGATCGGTGCCGGGTGGTCCATTCTTATCATTCCAGTTGACTTGCGAGTCGACCTGAACACGGCCACCGATCTTGGCCTTGAAGTTACCATCCTGAGACCCGAATTCGAGGCCTTTTTCATTGAGGCGGACATAGCCCTCATCTTGCTTGGCATCGATATTGACCATCTTGACGCCACCGACCTTGCCGCTGTCGGCACTGACTGGGGCACCGCCAAGATTTTTAGCCTGATCCTTGGTGATCGCGCCATTTTTAGCAAGGATGTCAATCAGTTCATTGCTGCCGAGTTGGCCGCTGGCTTTACTGAGAGAGGCGAACTGTTCCTTGTTGATGACGCCGTTTTTCAAGAGGGTC
Organism: Gammaproteobacteria bacterium; assembly: GCA_009922685.1. Taxonomy (GTDB): domain Bacteria; phylum Pseudomonadota; class Gammaproteobacteria; order Methylococcales; family Methylococcaceae; genus UBA6136. The sequence continues at coordinate 1,371 of RFVA01000058.1, forward strand.
TCAAGGAGAGCGCTATCCTGTGATCCTGTGGAGGCCAAGCTCAAAGGACTAGCGGTCAGACCCAAGAAAAGAAAACCTGTCATCAGCCAGGCGCGCTTGAGGAGGTGGAGGTGCATCGTAAGGCGGTCTCTTTGGGGCTTAAAGATGGCGGCGGACATAAATAGAACAGAACAATGTCAATAATATGACAATTATAAGACTATCCGATGGATCTACTATAACCATCGATCATTGCGGGAATGTTCATTATGAAGGATGGACCAGCGCTTCTTTTGAGCGGTTGGATCCTTACCGCTGATCCAATAATCGCTGAGGCGTTCTAGATGGCCCTTCATTTTTTCAAGGCTGATCCAGGTATTCAAGGTGTCAGCGAGGACCCTGTCATCACCCGCGACGGCGATGCTGATCGGTAACCTAATGGGATGCGTAAAAGGATTAACAATGCTGTAGGCAGGGTAAAGGAGCGTCCAGCTCGCCCCGCTCTCAGCCTGAATGGCGAGGGCGTCCATGGGCGATGGGGGATTTTCGAAGAATTCACGGGGATCATCTAGAGGAATGATCGTCGCGTTTGGGAAATATTCTTGGGCGCTTTCGCCAATAAATCCATCGACCAAAACCCCAAGACGAAGGCTCCTCATCTTGGCGATGGATGCCTCCTGTTCAAAGTCCCTTCGGAGATGATCTTTCACAACGAGTGAGAAGTTGGCCACAAAGTAAGGCTCTGTCAGGATGATTTTGTTGGTATGTTCTAAGGCGATCGAGAGACCCGACGCCGCGATATCAAAATCATCGCTGGCCATTTGTTCATGGAGGCTCATGCGATCATAAGGCACTAATTCCAAAGAGACATGAAGGTCTTTGGCCAGTCGCGTGAGTAGATCGACATCAAAGCCCACCATATCCCCTCTTTGGTTGATATAGGAGTAGGGGAGGTTATCTAAAAGGATTCCCGCTCGAAGGACCCCGAGGCGCTGGATTCGCTCGAGTCGGCTTTCACCAGGGGCTAGAGCCATAGGGTTTGGACCTTTTGAAACTAAACGCGCTAAAAGGTGCTGTGGGTCGATGGTGCTGTTCCGTGTCATGACCTTCTGTTCACTGGCGGTTTGATCCTCCAAATGGCTCAAGACGTTTTGAAGGCCAAAGCTTGAGACCATGAGTAAGAGAGCGATGCCTCCAAGATGGAGAGGGAGCCTTGACCACTGGATCGCAAGCTCCTTTTTCATGGCGGCGGTCGCTAGGATCGTAAAGACGATGTAGTGCATCGCGCCAACAACGTCCCCTACCCGGCCAGCAAAAACTCCTCCGGTGAGGAAGAGTTCAAAGAGATCTTCAGGCAGCTGAAAATAGTTCAGCAAAAAGGGGATGGCCACAAAGATCTTGCCGAACAACAAAAAAAATCCAAGCCCCAGAAGGAGACCTTCTTCATGCAGATCTAGGGGTTCACCTATAAACCAGGCGGCGAAGGGAATGAACAACAAAGCGCCGATGTTGCCGCAGTTGGGGAAGGGGTAGGCGAGGGGAAGAATAAATTCAGCGAAGCGTTTGTGCTTTTGATCGTCCGCCTTGGGTTCAAAAAGGCCATTGAGCCCGTCAATCATCAGCGGGATGACCGAGAGAATACTCCCCGTCGCAAAGACGGTCAGGCAGGCCGTCTTTGCCGCGGCCATCACGTTTTGGTAGGTATAGCTCGTAAGGCTAGTGACCAGGAGGGGGAGAACAAAGAACGCCATGATCACGCTGTAGATCCCAAAAACGAGGTAATAACCCTCAAGGCGCTCGAATTCTTCAAGGCTTATGGTGCCTGCGGTATGGGCGGCAATCGCCATGACCCCGATGGGCGTCAGACGAACCACCATGCCATTGACGCGGTGAAGGTTATTGGCGATGAGAGTCATCTGATCCAGAAGGCTGGCGTTCTCTTTGAGGCCGATCATGCTGAAGCCAAACATGAGGCAGAAGATGACCACGGCTGGGACATGATTATCTGCCATGGCCTTGAAAGGATTGGCGGGGATAAAAAGGGCGTACCAGTCGATTTTTGGGGGTGATTCGACCATGTTGGCACTGAAGAATCCAGATGCCGGGAGGTCTTGAAAGGATTCCGCGAGGATAAGGGTCGCCGCCCCGCTGGCGATCAGGATCAACGCATACATCAGAAGGCCTGAGCCTGTGAGGAGACGAAGGTCCTGATGCGAGAGGCGGCCGATGTTGCCGATCAAGGAGACGACGATGTAGGGCACGATCGTCATCTGCATCAGGCCAATATAGATTTGGCCAATCATTTCGAAGGGGCGGGCCAGTTCACCCAAAAAAAAACCCAGGGCAATGCCTAATAAAAGCCCTAAGGTGATTTTACTGCTGAGGCTCATAATCCTTGAGGCCCCGGCGTTGATTACTGGTTCTCAGAAAACCGGTAGCCAAAACCCCTGACGGTCTGAATCAGATTCTCCTTGCCAAAGTTGGATAAGAGCTTTCGGAGTCTTCGGATGTGCACATCAACCGTCCGCTCTTCGATTGAGCTGTGCCTTCCCCACACCTGATCAAGGAGCTGTGAACGACTGAAGAGTCGATCTTGGTTGCTCAAAAAAAATTCAAGGAGGCGATATTCCGTTGGGCTAATCGTGATCGGTTGGCCGAGGATCAACACGCGATGTTCATCGGAGATCAGGGTGATACCGCCGGATTCTATCCGTTTCACTTTATCTAATTTGCCGCAACGCCTGAGGACAGCCCGAATCCGTGCGAGGAGCTCCCGACTCGAAAAGGGCTTGCTGATATGGTCGTCCACCCCTGAATCAAGGCTTTTAATCTTGTCGTCTTCTTCCGTCCGGGCTGTGAGCATGATGATGGGGATCGCACTGTAGCGATCATCCTTTTTAAGTCGCCGCGCCCATTCCATTCCGCTTTGGCCTGGGAGCATCCAGTCGAGGATGATCAAGTCAGGGAGCTGGCGCTGGAGCATGGCTAGGGCCTTTTGAGTATCGCCAGCGAGCTCTACAGAAAAATCAGCTTCTTCCAGCATGTCTTTCAACAGGTCCCTGATGCCCTTGTCGTCTTCTACCACCAGTATATTTAGCATGTCTGATCCCTAGTTCATGATCAAGGGACAGTTTACGGAATAAATTTGATCAATAGGTTACAGCGATACTATGGAGGAGATAGGCCTTAGACGCCCCCATCCATCGCATTCCATTCTTCTTCGGTGAGCAATTTCTTTTTGATCTCGCTGCAATCGATACCGTCCTTAGCCGATTCTTTAAGGCATTCGGCATAGTCATGTTTTAGCTTATATTCAGCATTCAGTTCACCATCCGATGACATGTCGGCCAGAAAGCCAGCGCATCCCGCGAGTAGGAGGAACGGTAGGACCAGCAGTCGAGATTTTTTCATGGGGTTCTTCGGGGGCGCTTGATGAGGTGAATGTGATCTTTGATGGAGCCATTTTCTTCCCTTCATCATAAGGGCCTAGGGGGGGTCCGGTCGAGCGCCTTTAGGCGCCTCATCTAAGGGTGCAGCGCCCCTTGGATGAAGCCTATCCGCTTCAGGGCGGATTGAAAGGATTAAATGGGCAGCTTGGGCCACATGATCAGGCCCCAGGTCAGCGCTGCAAGGGCGAGTGATGAAAGGACGGCCGCAGAGCCCACGTCCTTGGCACGACCAGAGAGTTCGTGACGTTCAAAACTGATGCGATCGACCACGATTTCAATACCCGTATTGAGGAGTTCGACAATCATGACCAGGATGATGCTGCCGGTCAGAAGCACCTTCTCCATCGGGGTTTCTCCAAGCCAGAGTCCTAAAGGCCCTGCAAGGACGAAGAGATAAACTTCCTGACGAAAGGCCTCTTCATGCATCCAGGTGGCTTTGAAGCCGCGGATGGAGTGGAAGAAAGCCGCATAGATACGGGCGAAACCCTTGAGATTCTGTCCTGCCATGGTTTAAGTGCTGGTTGGTGGTGAAGGAGAGGGAGGTAGTGTGAGGTCTTTAGTTGATATGTTCGCAGCGTGCCCAGACCTCTTTAATCCAAGAGGGGTGCACGGCCAAATCGCCCCGCATCAGCCATTCGACCACCAAGCTTGCGACATCTGGATAGCGAACCGTATGCGAGTGATCCTGTTCCAGCCAGATCGCGATGGCCTCAGATTCAAGATCGTGCATGACATCCCCAAGATTTAAGGTCTTGAGCGCCATGGCATTGGAGAGTTGTTCCATTTGGCCATGGAGGGGTTTTACTAGCAATTTCTTGCCGAAGTGAAGGGCTTCACTCGGTAATTCAAAGCCCGCATTACAGATAACGCCACTACATTCTGCAAAGTCGGCCTGAAAGCCTTCGCGAGAAAGCCCCTTGACCGAGATATGCGCGGGACTCTCATTTTCGGAAATAGCCCCGCCGGGATTGTAGACATGAAATTCGTGGGTATTAAAGGGGCGGAGTAACTCAATCACCTCATAAACATCTTCAAAGGGGAGATAAACAATGATCTTCCCCGTTTTTCTCGGCACTTTAGGCAGGGTTGTCTCAATCATCGGGGGTAGGATCGGGCCATTGAAATGGTCCCAATGAATCCCAAGACCCACATGCGCCGGGGCAAAATATTTTAGGACCTGAATGCCCATAAAGTCAGCCCCATCCATCGGAATATCGTGCCCGAACGCATACTGATGGCCAATCCCGACCGTTTTGATGCCCTGAAGCTTTGCCGCCCAGGCGGTCACCGGCTCAAAATCAGTCACGACCAGATCATAGGATGCGAGATCAAGGGTTCGGATGTCGCTGATGAATTGAAGAATATTATTTCTGAGTGCCGTTTTTAGATACTGAACATGACCCTGCTTGGTTTCAAAGGTTAGCCCGCTTCGCCAGAGATAATCGCCAAAGATCCCCATATCGAAAAAGTGATCCCGCGGTCTGCCGGTGAAGAGCCAGGTGACTTCAGCGCCTGCTTCCTTCAGTTTGGGCGCAATGGCACGCGCCCGCGTGATGTGGCCATTACCAGTCCCCTGTACGCCATAAAAGATTTTCACTTGATCAAGATCTCCATGCTTTGAATAGCCAAGAGGCTCCCCATGAGGGCGCCGATCAGGGTGTCCGTCGGGAAGTGAACGCCGAGAACCACACGCGCCATACCGACCAGCGTCGCCCAGGCTAAAAGGAAGGGCGTCAGGTCGGGGTGGAAGGCGCTGACCAGGTTGGCCACCAGGAAGGCCGCTGAGGTATGGCCTGATGGAAAGCTGAAACGATCAGAGGGGATGACAAAGCTTGGAATATTGAGCGCGGCTTCCGGCCGGTTTCTCCTGAAGAGATTCTTAAGTACCAGATAGAGCGGCCTTTCAATCGCGAAGCCCAAAAGGAGGCAGTAGAAAAGAGCCATCTGATGCGGCTGATTTCCGGCGACAAGAAAAATCCCTAAGGCGAGGTAAAGGGGGCCATCTGCTGTTTTAGAGGTCAGTCGGGCCAATCGGACCAGCGTTTTCTTGGCCTTCCTTTCAGCCACCCAAAGGAAGACGCTGACATCGAATTGGTGAATGGTATCGATGACTTTCATGGCGATGACCTCTCGTTAGGTTGAATACTGAATGGGAGCTAGATGGCTCTCAAAGAGTCGCGCGCACTCGTCCCAGCTGTACTTGAGGGCGTACTCCCTGCAATCGTCGCGGTTCAAAAGGACGGCCTTCTCGACCGCCTTTTTTAGATCCTCATCGAGGATCCCAACGCGATCACTGAGAATGACGTCTTTGGGGCCTTGGACGGGATAGGCAGCGACAGGTACGCCGCAGGCCAGTGCTTCCAGCATGACAAGGCCAAAGGTATCGGTCCTACTTGGGAAGACGAAAACATCGGCGCCTGCAATATGGGTGGCAAGATCCTCGCCGTGCTTGTAGCCAAGAAAGACCACCTCGGGGTATTTCTTTTCAAGGCTCGCTCTTTGGGGGCCATCACCGATGATGAATTTTGTTCCCGGTGTATCAAGACAGAGAAAGGCCTCGATGTTTTTTTCGACAGCAACCCTTCCGACATAGAGAAGGTGGGGGCCTTTCCCTTTGAGAGGGTCCCCTTGCCGCGGATGAAAGAGATCAGTGTCAACGCCCCTCGACCAAAGAACGGGGTTCTTTATGCCGCGCTCCCGGAGTTGTTCGACGAGACCGGGTGTGGCGGCCATGGCCCTTGCGCCGGCGTTATGGAACCAGGATAGGAAGCGGTAGCCAACACTCAAAGGAATGCCGGTTCTCACATTGACGTACTCTGCAAAAAGAGTATGAAAGGAGGTCGTAAAGGGAAGCTTTCGATTCAGGCAGTAACTTCTGGCGGCAAAACCCAAAGGTCCCTCGGTGGCGATATGGATCGCTTCGGGGTGGAAGGCTTCAAGGCGCTTGAACAATTTGCCTTTGGCGCCCAGGGCGAGGCGAATTTCGGGGTAGGTCGGACACGGCCAATTGCTGAACTGATCAGGGGTAAAGGTCTCTACCTCGTGGCCCAATTTTCTGAGCCGTTCTGTAATGGTTCTGAGGGTTGTCACGACGCCATTGATCTGGGGCTGCCAGGCATCGGTAATGAGAGCGATTTTCACAGTGTGTTTCCTCAGAGCCTCAGCAATAGATCAAGCGCGGGGCATGGCATGGATGGGGTGTTCTCGCACGTGCGGGAATCAGGCCTTGGGATTCGACGAGGGATCCTGTCATGATCCTACGAGCCCTTAATCGTGACCAATTTATTATGGGAGTGTTAAGCCTGCGTGAAGGTCGTGTGACGTTTCTGTAACAATTCAGCCGGCTGAGCCTTTAGGCTTAGGCTCGGTGTCAGTGTTTCAAGGATTTGCTCGCGGGTTTTTTTGCTGATCTCCCGATAGCCAAGCCCCGCTTTGATGGGGTCGCAATAGGTAAGGTGGAGGTCGATAGACGGGAGGCTCAAGATTCGGAGGAGGTGGGGCAGGAATTCATCATCATCGATGAAGGGGGCCTCGCTCTTTGCGCTATTTCTGTAGGACAGCGATAAGGCTTGAACCTTTACGTCGGCAAGCTCCGCTGGCCAGAAAAGTTTGCTGTGAAAACGAAGAACACTCTCGCCGCGACTCGTCGTCCCTTCAGGGAAAATGGCCAGACGATAGCCCCGCTTCAGGAGCCAGGCCATGGTTTCAGTCACGCCAGACGATTGCCGGGCGTCGCCTCGACGAATAAAAAGGGTTCCGATTCCCTTGGCGATGATGCCAACGATAGGCCAGTGAGCAACGTCCTCTTTGGAGACGAACTGGCAGGGAATCCTTGATCCAATGGCAATAATATCGAGCCAAGACACATGATTACTCACCATCAAGCTGGCATCTGGATCTGGGTGCCCACTGGTCGTGATACGAACCTCTAGGATCTGACAAACGATCCGGCTCCAGGTCACAACGATAGTGTCTCGCCACCTTTTTGAGCCTCTCCCCAGCAGCGCTCGTCCCAGGGGGATCAGCAAGGTGGCTGCGAGGAGGCCGGCCACAAACATGCCGGCAATCAAAGATCCTTTAAACCAGACCCGAAAAGACGGCACGATCGGCTTCTGGTTGGGTGGCGACAAATCGTCGTTCGTAGCGCTCCTGAAGGCGCGAAAGATCGAGCAGAATGAAGACGTCCATGACATTGAAATCAGTATCAAGACAAGGTTCCCCGAGTATCCAGCAGCCAAGGCGAAGATAGGCTAATAGAAGAGGCGGGATACCACTCTCATCACGAACACAGCGGAGTGCTTCAGGGACAGGGGTTTTTGGCCTCACGTGGAGTTCGCTCGGACCAAACTGTTCAGGCTTGATCTGGCGGTAGACCGCATCCACCGCAAATCCGCTGGGGCCTGGTGAGATGCTCGCGCAGCCCATCAAGTAGTCAAAGCGTCTGGAACAGGCGTAAGCCGCCAGACCATTCCAGAGCGCACTGAGAACGACGCTTCCTCGATAATCTGGATCCACGCAGGTCCGGCCTATTTCAAGAAAACGTCCCGGAAGAGCGAGCACCTTTTCGATGTGAAATTCGCCTTCTGAATAGAAGTGACCGAGCCTTGCAGCACCCGTATCGGGGAGAAGCCGTGTTGAGGCGACGATCCGTCCTGTTGTGAGATCTTTTACCAAAAGATGATCACAGAAGTCGTCGACCTCATCGTAATCAAGCCCTTCAATAAGAGTATGTAGGTGTGCCCCCATTTCCCCTGAGAAGACCCGATAACGAAGGGCTTGTGCCTCCCGAATATCATCCAATGAGCTCGCGACTTCAGCGACAAAACGGCGAGGTTTGGCGGTGATCTGATCGGTCGGGGATGATTTCATGAAGAGTCCGAGGTGGGTCAGGTTGACGGCGCACGATACCGAGGCTTCATGATGGAATGATTGCAGACGGGTTAAGGTTCTATGACGGCCTCTAGGTTAACCTTGCTGTAACATCACGCTGAAATAATCGCCACTGGCCATCGCCAAGGGACAGCGGGCCCCTTTAAAGTTCGAAGCAGGGGGGCTGCGCGTCTTTGGATTCACTCCGACTCGGTCTATGTCGCACCTTTCATTATGATCACTAGACGCTACAAAACGATCTTCATTTCGGACCTTCACATTGGATCAACCCAATGTCAGGCAGATACCTTGTTGGATTTTCTAAAGCATAACGAGAGTGAAACCCTCTATCTGGTCGGAGACATCATCGACTTTTGGGCCCTTTCAAAAAGGGTCTATTGGCCGCGCGACCATAACACCATCATCCAGAAAATCCTCAGAAAGGCTCGCCATGACACCAAGGTGATCTATGTCCCAGGGAATCATGATGAAAATGTGAGGGAGTACGACGAGCACGTCTTTGGCGATATCGAAGTCCGTAATTCGATTGTCCATACCACCGTCGATGGCAAGCGCTTTTTGGTGGTGCACGGGGATGAATACGACACGATTGCGAAATACCATCAGTGGATTGCCAAGTTAGGCAGCAAGGGCTATGACTTCCTCCTAGAGGTCAATCGGGCGGTTCGGGCCGTTCGTCGGGTGATGGGTATTCAGTCCCATTTCTCCCTGGCGGCCTACATCAAGTTTAAAGTGAAGAACGCGGTTCAGTTTATTTCAGACTACGAGCAGAGCATCGTGATGACCCTCAAAGATGAGGGCCTTGATGGGGTCATCTGTGGGCATATTCACCATGCTGAGATCAAGGAAATGGACGGCTTTCTCTACGTCAATACAGGGGATTTCGTGGAGAGTTGCACGGCGATCGTCGAGCATGATTGTGGACGATTGGAGCTGATTCGCTGGGATCCTTCCTTGATGAGCAAAGTGGAGAACCTGGTCGAGGACATGACGGGTGAAAGGGATCTGCCCCCTGAAATGACGGACGCCGGTGCGGCTGTCTGAGGGATTAAGCGGTTCCATCGGCTTTCATCAAGCCGTCATTCTAGGTTGATAAATTGAAAAATTACCAAGGTCCAAAGGGATGTCTCAGGTGGCGAGCGACAAAAGCAAGGTACTCCACTATCTCGCCGAATGGGGCGTGACCATGACGGCCATCGCGACCGTGGCGGCCCTTTTTTTGATGGGCTGGATTGGAGAGAAGGGCCCTTTGGGTTTCTGCGGGGTCGTTGAAAACCTATGGACGCCGTTGTCGGCTCTGTGTAGGGCCAGTTAAATCATCAGTTTCTAGGCGGCTCTTGGGGGTGCAAACGCTCAAGAGCCGCAAGTTGGGGGACCCAGGCAGCGTACGCGTTTGACTGGTTATCATCCCGCCTCATCTAGAGGCGGGATTTTTTTTATCTCCCAGATGCTGCTAGCCAATTAATCTGGCAGTATGGATGAAATTTCAACCCCTATATCGAGAGGTCTCCGATGAGTGCCCTTGAATCTGACCCAAAGAAAAAGAATCTCAAAGTGTCCAAAGAACAGAGCCATCAGGAGCATCTTGAGGCTTTGAAGGCGATTGAGCACTTACCTCGTGATGTCGGTTGGTTGCTTTTGGTGACGGGACTTTTAAGCGAAGTGGGCATGCCGGGGGTGCCGCCTTTCTGGATATTTGGGATTCTGATCCTTTGGCCAGAGATGGGTGTGAAGGTCACCCGTCCTATTCATCGTCGATTTCCCTCAGCCTTTGGTGGCGCGCTCCAATTGGTGAACCGCTTTGCAGACGATCTTGATGCACGCTATCCCCCAAAGACCGCGCCTTTGGTGAACCCAGAAGAGGTGAAAGTCCTGAGGAGAGCCAAAATCTTAAAGGACCCCGGTTAGGATTTCGCTACTTCGCGATCGTCAAACTTGGAATGCCTGCGCGTGGCAGTTCTGTGACCGTCATTTGGAACATTTGGTGGAGGAGGGTAAAGGCCCCCCGGTTCCATTGGTATCCAGGTTCGGGCTTAACCGCATAGTAGAGGCCATTAAACTTGATGGCGATATCGGTGTTATCAGGATAGTCCTCGCTCTCTAAGATCTCGAGGGTTTTGGTGGGGTTTTCGGTCGTTTTTGGGGTTCTTGCATCGGGCGTCACCTGAAACTCAGGTTCTTCCGCCACGCTTTTTCCAACGAAATCAATCACATTGGCAAGGCTTCGAAGATGGAAGTTGCCTTCGATGGGGAAGTCCCCTCCCGTATATTCCTTTCGGATATCGACGATCAATTCGTTGTCAGGGCTCACTTCGGCCCATTCATTGAGGCGAATCTTCTCTTCATTCGATAAGGTCTTGGGGTCATAGTTGGACATCACCACACGACCACTGACGATCTTTGAGAGTCGGTAGTGTCGACCATCGGGCGCGAGTTCCACCGTGTAATCCTTTTCAACGGTGGCGAGTGTTTCGGGGGTGAACTGGCTCAAGGGGAAATCCCAGTGCTGCTCAAAACGAAGGGGCTCGATATAGAGCGAATTGCGATCTTGAATCGATGACAGGTGAAGAACGATGCGTCTGAAATAAGCGTAGTTTTTAGGGTCGCTCGGTCTATTGTGATACACCACCTCATGCGAGCCCTTTTGTTTTGGGCTTCTAAATTCCCCTGCAATCAGTCGAAGCACCAGATCAACGTCGGCACCCTGTTCAATTAAGAGCGTCAGCATGCTCTCCTTAATCGGGGTGAGGAGCCGCTTGGTAAATTCTTCGCCTTCAATCGGAACGATGGTAATAGTCGGGTTTTCAGCGATGCTGCCCCCGAAGGTTGGAACCAGCATACCGCCCGAACTTCCAGTTGCTGCAGGTCCAGCGCCTGCGTTAAATCGAAAATCAAAGGTCGCCGCAATATTTGAAACCGCCGTGAAATGGATCGGTTGATGGTGTCTTGCCCTTGCAATATTAAGGAGGAGTTGCTGCGAGAGAAGGTCCGTGGTGACCCGGTCATAGCTCATTACCGAGAGATCCAACGCCGGGGGCGCTAAGCAACCTCCCGTCGGGATCGTCATCGCTAGAACCAAAAGGAGGCGCTTCATTGATCCTCTTAAGGCTTGGTTCATGATGAGATTCTTTAGGGTCATGGGGGGCTTCAATGATCAAACGTATTCCAAAAGAATACATCAAAAGATCAATGTGGCCGGATGAATGTGCGT
>RFVA01000059.1 GCA_009922685.1 Gammaproteobacteria bacterium
CCCAGGCACCTCCAAAGCCCACGGAACCTCAGTTTGAGTCGGCGTCATTAAACGAGGTCATCACTTATCCCGTCAGTATGGGACGGATGGATTGGCGGACCCCGATCGGCAAGACCTCCGTCGTCCATAAGCAGAAGGATCCCTCCTGGACCCCCCCGGCTTCGATCAAGCGAGAGCATGCAGCAAAGGGGGATCCTTTGCCGGATGTGGTGCCGCCGGGTCCTGATAATCCCTTAGGGAAATTTGCCATGCGGCTGGGTGTTGCGGGATATCTGATTCACGGAACCGATGCGGCTAAGGCCGATGGCATCGGGATGCGGGTAACCCATGGTTGCATGCGCATGTATAACGAGGATATTGCCAAACTGTTCCCCTTGATTCCCGTTGGCTCCCCGGTTTACTTGGTCAACCAACCGATCAAGCTCGGGTACAAAGACGGCAAGCTTTATATGGAAGTGAGCCAACCTCTCGATGAAGATGTTGGCATTTCACCCCACGATCCGGATGACAATATCTCGAAGGAGCAGCTGCAGCGTGAAGAGGACAAGCGCTCGCGATTCCTGTTGCGTTTGGCCCAAAATGAGATTGATAAAGAACGGGAAAAGACTGGTGCCGACGTCAGTATGGAGAAGGTTCGCCGGGCGGTTGAAAAGCCAACGGGTATCCCTGTCGTGATTGGTGGGGTCGGGAGTGGTTGGGAGCAAAGTGCGGCTTCTGATGAAGGACTCGCCCCCCCTTCGCATGCTGCCGAGGAAGATCCTAACCTAGCGCCCCGTGAGCGGCTGCCTACCACTCATCGCAGCGTCCCCCCCGGAGCGAGTTCAAGTCCTTACGAAGCCGTCCCTTATGACGCCAACATGCCTGATGGCAGCCCCGATCAGGAGGGGTCCGTCTATTCGCCATCGAATCCTTATGAGCCACAAAGTGACTCGAGCACGGAGATCGATGCACCGCCTTTGAGGATTTCAAGGCCCTCATCGAGCCGCTCATCGCCCTCGAGGGTCAAAACGGTTCCGCTGGACACCAGCGAACCTGATCCCGAGGAAGAGTAGGTCTTTTAGGCGGGCGGGCGATAGCCTTCGGGCATCTCGCTGCCCCCCCCGAAGAGAAATTTCTCCCGTTCTTTGGCGAGATATTTCTTGTGTTCCGGTTCAAAGGGCGTCAGGCGGTGCTCATTAATCAGCATCGTCTGGAGCTTGAGCCATTCGGCCCAGGCGTCTTTCGAGATGTGATCAACAATGCGCTGCCCCTCAGGGCCTGGAAACGGGGCTTTGGTCATGGCTTCAGCCTCTTTGTCGAGGCGAAGGCAATGAATCATGCGGGTCATGAGATCAGGTCCTCCTTGGATAATGGTTTGAAGGTCTTAGGATCCTTCAGCAGCTTTTCAATGGGTGCCGGAAGAGCTTGGAGTTCGTGAGGTAAAACCCAGCACCCTTGAAGGCCTGGCACCTCCTCATCCCTGCTCCATGGGGCGATCACCGGGGTAAAGTCCAGATGATAGTGGCTGAAGGTGTGCCGCCTTATAGGCGCGATCCACTGATCTTCAATTTTGCCCTGATTATGCTGCTCGTACCAGTCCTCCAAGGCCTTAATCGATTCAAACTCAGCGAGGCTCATCAACCCTCCCCAGATCCCGGCATCCGGCCGCTGCACCAAAAAGAGACCACGGTGTGGATGGACTAAGATCAACATCCAAACGTTCCGGATGGGTTGCTGACGCTTTGGTTTAGGGGCCGGCAGGGTGTTTTGACGTCCCGATTGATGGGCAGAGCAATCCCCCATGACGGGACAGCGGTCGCAGGCGGGCCGGCGATGGGTACAGATCAGAGCACCCAGATCCATCATGGCTTGATTGTAATCGTCAAACCGGGCTATGGGAGTTCTCGCCTCACTCACCTCCCAGAGCGTCTTGAGGACGCCTGAATGCCCCGGCCATCCCTCGATGCCGGCATGACGAGCAAGAACGCGCTTGACGTTGCCATCGAGAATGGCGGCTCGCTGCCTGAACCCTAAACTCAAAATCGCCCCAGCCGTTGATCGACCAATCCCCGGCAGCGATTCAATGGTCGCCCGATCCGAAGGAAAGTGGCCCTCATAGTGCATGAGGATCTTTTCGGCGGTGGTCTTGAGATGCCTGGCTCTCGCGTAATAGCCAAGGCCCGCCCAATAAGCCATCACGTCGTCCCGAGGTGCCTTGGCCAGGTGTTCAATGGTCGGAAAACGGGCCATGAATCGCTCATAGTAGGGGATCACCGTTTGCACCTGCGTTTGCTGCAACATGATTTCGGAGATCCACACGGTATAAGGCTCCCGGCGGATTTGCCAGGGGAGGTGTTTCCGCCCATGGTCATCGAACCAGTGAAGGATGTCCTTTGCAAAGCGCGCAAGGGTCATAACGTGGGGTGGCCTTAGTCTTGGGATATGCTGTGGGGGAGGGGCAGAGGATCTAGGCGCCAATCGAGGGGTCTCGATGCTAAAATCATTTTTTTACCTCTTCGATGACCATGTTGGATCCTTTCCTCCCGTGTGCCTGTTTTTCTGGTGAGACCTTTGGGACCTGCTGCGGGCCTTATCTCCTGGCGGCTTCTCACCCACCCACCGCTGAGATCTTAATGCGGTCGCGCTTTGCGGCATTCCAGCTGCATCAGGCGGACTATATTCTACAATCTTGGGATTTGACGACGCGTCCTAAGCAGCTGGGGTTTGATAAGGATGAGCGGCGCTGGTCGAGCCTTGAAATCGTCAAGACCATCGGCGGCGGTGAAACCGATGAGCGTGGCGTGGTCGAATTTAAGGCGCGTTACGAACTCGGCGAGGATACCTATCTTTTTCATGAGATCAGCCGCTTTAATCGATCTCGGGGACAGTGGCAGTATCTCGATGCGACATTCCCTTTCCACGGCAAGATTGCCCATCTTGGGCAGCCGCTCAAAAATGCGCCCTGTCCCTGTGGCAGTGACCAAAAATACAAGAAATGTTGCGGTCGCTGAAACACCGTAAATCCCATCATTTAAAGCGCTCAAGCCTCTTGCGCGCCCCTTTAAGGAAACAGCATGTCGGATATTGATATTGCCCGAGCGGTCCCTCTTGAACCCATCACGACACTGGCCGGTGAGCGGTTGGGCATCCCTGCTAGTGCCATGGACCCCTATGGTCACTACAAGGCGAAACTCTCGCTGGATTATATCCACGCACTAGAAGACCGGCCCAATGGCAAACTCATCCTGGTGACGGCGATCAGCCCGACCCCAGCAGGGGAAGGGAAGACCACCACCACGGTCGGGCTGGGCGATGCACTGAACCTGATAGGCAAGAAAACCGTCATCTGTCTTAGGGAGCCGTCCCTTGGGCCCTGCTTTGGGATGAAGGGGGGTGCGGCCGGGGGGGGCTATGCTCAAGTGGTGCCGATGGAGGACATTAATCTCCATTTTACCGGTGATTTTCATGCCATCGGCGTTGCCCATAATCTTCTGGCAGCCCTGATTGATAACCACATCACGCAGGGTAACGCGCTGGGGATTGATCCTCGTCGGATCCAATGGAAGCGGGTGGTTGACGTGAATGATCGGGCGCTTCGAAAGATCGTCATCGGACTCGGCGGCACCCCGAATGGTTATCTTAGGGAAGATGGTTTTGATATTGTGGTCGCCTCTGAAGTCATGGCGATTCTTTGTCTCGCCAAGGGTCTAAAGGATCTTAAAGAGCGTCTTGGACGCATTATTATTGGCTATCAGGTGGATGGTAAGACCCCCATCTATGCGTGTGACCTCAACGCGCATGGCGCGATGGCAGCCCTCCTCAAAGATGCGATCAAGCCAAATTTGGTGCAGACCCTTGAAAAAAATCTAGCCCTTATTCATGGCGGTCCCTTTGCGAATATTGCCCACGGTTGTAATACCGTCATGGCGACCCGGACGGCACTTAAACTCGCCGACTACGTCGTGACCGAAGCCGGTTTTGGTGCGGATCTTGGCGCTGAAAAGTTTATCGACATTAAAACGCGCATGGCGGGCCTTGAGCCCGCGGCTGTGGTGTTGGTAGCGACCATCCGTGCCCTCAAATACCATGGCGGTCTCGCTAAAGATCAACTCAATAAGGAGGATCTCAAAGCGCTTAAGGCGGGTTTTTCGAACCTTGAAAAGCATGTTTTCAATATCAAGGAGCATTACGGTCTGCCCTGTATTGTGGCGATTAATTACTTCACCTTCGATACGGCGGCTGAAATTGACTGGCTGTTTCAAGCCTGTGAAGCCCTTGGCGTCAAGGTCGTCGTCGCCAAGCATTGGGCTGAAGGAGGGCAGGGAGCCCTCGAACTCGCCAAAGTGGTCGCGAGCCAAGTGGATGCCGCACCAGGACAGCACCGCTACGTTTATGATGAAAACCTCCCTTTGTGGGATAAGATCCATGCGATTGCGACCAAGATCTACGGCGCCGGCAGCATTACGGCCGATGCCAAGGTCAAGGAGCAGTTGAATCTTTGGTCTACGCAGTATCCTTCGTACCCAGTTTGTATGGCCAAGACTCAGATGTCCTTTTCAACGGATCCCTTTGAGCGGGGGGCTCCGAAGGATCATCAGGTTCACATTCGTGAAGTCCGTCTGGCTAATGGGGCAGGCTTTGTGGTGGCGATTGCCGGCGATATCATGACCATGCCAGGTTTACCCAAGATCCCGGCCGCCGAAGCCATTGATGTGGATGATGATGGGAATATCACCGGTCTTTTCTAAGCAGAATGAAGGAACGGGTCCGCAGGCTTTGAAAATTCCTCAGCGGGTCATTTTGGGATAAAGTATAAAGCTTCGTCGTGCTGAAAAAAGGGTGGCAAGGAACCTCTGAAGGGCCCCAAGGGTCTTAAACCTGGAATCCTATGCCCTGAAAGTCAACAAGGGGTTGCGGTCATATTGAACGGCCGCTGTACATTAAAAAAATGATTGATTGGAGATTAAGAATGAACACGATCCAAACGTTGGCGGTCGCATCGCTCGCAGGCATCAGCCTGATGGCTTCAACGGCCATGGCCACGGAAGAAAAGTATCCGGCCTGGAACTTCCAGCCTTCAGTGATTTTTTCAAATCCAGAGTTGATCGAGAAAACTTCAGGGGCGCTCGCAACGACTCCTTCCGCAGGGACGGTGGCTCAGGTTCCGCAGCAAGCAGCAGCAGCCCCGCAGCAAGAACCCGATGCGAAGTATCCAGCCGCCTATTTCAATCCGACATTGCTCTATCCCGCCAACTAAGACTTCAGCTCGGCGCGACCATGGGGACTTGCACCCCATGGTCTTCTTAGCCGCCGGATTTTTTGACGGTAAAGCCTTTGGCTTTGAGTTCTATCATGAGCTTTTCGACATGGTCGCCTTGAATTTCGATCATACCGTCCTTGACTGTTCCGCCGGTTCCGCAGCGCTGTTTCAACTGTTTTCCAAGCTGCTCGAGGGCTTCATCCCCTAAAGGGATTCCCCCAATCACAGTGACTCCCTTGCCTTTTCTCCCCTTGGTCTCAAGACGAATTCTAACGATGCCATCGCCAGGAGGCCTGGGTTTGTTTTTTGAGCAGCGGCAGGCCTTCATCGGTTGCTGACAGCCAGGGCACAGACGGCCCTGTTCGGTGGAATAGACGAGACGGGTCGGCGGTAATTTATTCATGGGTGTGCGAACGCCTTAATCCCTCGAAGGAGGGCCCGCGCGATTTTATCTTGTTGCTTTGGATCCATGAGGGCACTCTCCTCGTCGGGATTTGAGATAAACCCGGTCTCGATAAGCATCGAGGGAACATCCAAGGACTTCAGGACCTTAAAGCCCGCTTTCTGAACCGCCTCATGATGAACCTTCAGATGCTGTCGAAGGGCTTTTAGCATCCTGGTTGCGGCGACTTCACTGGCTTCAAGGCTTGCATTTTTCGAAAGGTCCACGAGAACTCCCGCAAGGACGGCATCCTCTGTTCGAAGGTCAAC
The DNA here is from genome assembly GCA_009922685.1 of Gammaproteobacteria bacterium. Taxonomy (GTDB): domain Bacteria; phylum Pseudomonadota; class Gammaproteobacteria; order Methylococcales; family Methylococcaceae; genus UBA6136. The sequence goes on from RFVA01000059.1 coordinate 5,951, forward strand.
CCCGCCGACCTCGCCGGCATTCTCGCGATCAGCCAGGGTCCTTGCAGCTTCCGAACTGGCGCCATGTTCAGACAGGGTATAAACGGATGAGCCCCGGGCCGCTGGACCCTCATAGGCATCGGCATGCAGTGAGATAAAGAGATCCGCATGAACTCTCCGGGCCAATTTCGCCCGTTCTGAAAGGCTAACATAAAGGTCATTTTGACGAACCATCACCGGATGTATGCCGGCTTCATGGAGAAGATAGTCGTTCAGGCGCTTTGCAATCGCCAGGACCACTGTTTTTTCTTGGGTTCCCCGAGGCCCAAGGGCACCGCTGTCCTTGCCGCCATGGCCCGCATCGATGACGACGACGAAGGACGTCCTCCGATAGCCCTCAGAAGGCATCTTCGCTGGCGTCGCCCCGAAGGATTCGGAGATCGAAAGAACGATACCCAGCCCTATCCAATAGGCCCCCTGCCGTCTTTTTGGCGACTTTGAGGGGGGCATCACAGAGCCGCTCCTTGAAGGCGCTCCAACATCTTATCGCCGTTGAGGGTGCTGGCAGACAGTTGAAGCCTTCGACCTTCGGGGCAGGGAGTGAGGGTGATCTCAAGGTCGGGACTTGGTAGAAAACCTTCACCCTTTTGAGGCCACTCAATAAGACAGAGCGCTTCGGGTCGGAGGTAGTCCCTAAATCCCATCCATTCGAGTTCCTCAGGGTCGGCTAAGCGATAAAGATCAAAGTGATAGATCGATCGTTCAGGCGATTCATAGGATTCGACTAAGGTAAAGGTTGGGCTCTTGACGGGGCCTTGATACCCGGTTTCCCGCAGCAGACCTCGAACCAGGGTCGTTTTACCGGCCCCAAGAGGCCCAGACAGTGTCATCAACCCATAGCCAAGGCACGCCCAAAGTAAACGCGCGCCAAAGGCCATGGTCGCGGCTTCATCGGGAAGCATCAAGGTGTGTGATTTTTCATCAAGATGCTCGCGGCGATTCATGCATTTACCAAGTGTCTAAGGTGAGGCATCAGGTCGCTGGCTAAAAGCCCCCGCTCCCCTTGATCGGCGGCAAGATCGCCGGCACTCGCATGAAGGTGGACCCCAAGCCTTGAAGCTTCACCCAAGGCGATCCCCTGGGCGATCAAACCGGCGATCACCCCGGTGAGGACATCGCCCATACCGCCCGTGGCCATACCGGGATTTCCAAGTCGGCACAGCGAGGTCAATCCAGTGTCTTCCTTGATTAAGGTGCCGGCCCCTTTGAGGACGATGGTGCCGCCGTAGCGGGCTTGAAGGGCGTTGATCGCATGAAAACGGTCTTGCTGAATCGCTTTTGAGGTGCACTGGAGCAGATGGCCTGCTTCACCGGGGTGGGGGGTGAGCACCCAAGAATCGCGCCGATGCGGGGTCTCAGCTAAAAGATGGAGGGCATCGGCATCGATGATCAGGGGCCGATCACAGGCGAGCGCGTGCTGAAATAAAGCCTGTGCCCAGGGAGATTGACCCAGTCCTGGGCCGATTGCGATGACCGTTGCTCTCTCGATCAATGCGCCGATCTCCTGGGGATCCTCAATACCGTGGCTCATCAGTTCGGGGCGCATCACGGCCATCAGCCCGGCGTGTTGTATCCGGGTGGCGATCGTGACGAGGCCTGCGCCAATGCGGGCCGAAGCTTCAGCGGCGAGCCTTGCGGCGCCAAGCGTGCCCTGATCGCCGCCAATGATCAGGACGTGACCATAATGACCTTTATGCGAGGCTTTGGCGCGGCGAGGGATGGATGTTTTAGTGGGCAGCAGACGAGCGTTTGAAGGGGTCTGGTGTCGGATCAGGGGATCGACCTGCAGATCATCAAACAACACTTCTCCAGTGAAGCTTGGGGCCGCGCCAGTAAAGAGGCCCTGTTTAAGGCCGATGAAGGTGATCGTGAGATCCGCTTCGACGGCGATCCCGAGCACCTCCCCGGTGTCGGCAGCAATGCCTGAGGGGAGATCGAGGGCGACGACGAGACGTTCTCTAACCGTCTGCTTATCACCACGGGCGCGGTATCGATTAATGGCTTCGATCACCTCCCGATAGGGGCTTTCGATGGCCCGTTTAAGGCCTGTCCCAAAAAGACCATCGACCAGGATTTCGGTCGCTTCAAAGTCCTCTGGGATGAAGGCCAGTGTTTCACCGCCTGCTTCCTGAAACCGTTGATAGGCGATCAGAGCATCACCCGTCAGAGATTCTAGCGGCGCGACCGGGTACACTCTGACATCAAAGCCCATCTGATGGGCCAATCGGGCAACAATGAAGGCATCACCGCCATTATGGCCGGACCCGGTGACGGCAGAAAGGGTTCGTGCCTCAGGGCATTTAGCTTGGATCGCTCTAAAGGCCTGAAGGCCGGCGCGTTCCATGAGCTCCATTCCGGTGATGCCGCCGTCATTGATGGCGAGTCGTTCGATACTCGCAATGCTTTCGGCGTTGTAGAGTTCGGTCGGAAAGTCAGGCGTCATCGATGAGAATCGCACAGGGAATATCAAGGCTCAAAATGGATTGATCATGCGTGTGGACGGCATTAAACAGCAAATCGTGGCGATCGGACAAACCCTTGGGTTTAATGATGTCAGAGTCTCTAGATCGGATCCTGGGGAAGCGGCCGATCGGCTGATGGCATGGCTTGAGGCCGGATACCACGGCGAGATGGCCTTCATGGCTCGTTATCAGCATCTTCGGGCGGATCCTTCTCTCTTAGTAAAGAACACCATTCGGGTGATCAGTGTCCGTCTTGATTATCTTCCTGAGGACCTTGAAACGACCCAAGAGCGACTGTTGGATCCTGAGATCGGCTTCATCTCCCGTTATGCCCTTGGACGTGATTATCATAAACTCATCCGGCAACGACTAAAGGCCTTGGCCGAGCAGGTTGAGGCTTTGATTGGCCCTTTTGGGTACCGCGTTTTTTCAGACAGTGCGCCGATTCTTGAAAAACCTCTGGCTGCCCAAGGCGGGCTCGGCTGGATGGGGAAGCATACCAATCTGATTCAGCGTCACGCGGGTTCTTATTTCTTTATTGGGGAAATCCTGACCGATCTTCCGCTCCCCATCGATGAGCCGGTCCAAAATCATTGTGGGAGTTGTAGGGCCTGTATCGATGTTTGCCCGACCGAGGCCATTATCGCGCCTTATGTCCTTGATGCGCGTCGCTGCATCTCCTACCTCACCATCGAGCATCCAGGCGCTATCCCGATTGTTTTCAGAAAGGCCTTGGGGCAGCGGATCTATGGCTGTGATGACTGTCAGATCGTCTGTCCCTGGAATCGATACGCGGCGCTCACCAAAGAGAAGGACTTTCTGCCGCGGCATGGTCTTGATGCCCGAAAGCTTGACGATCTCTTTGCGCTCACGGAATCACAATTTCTTCACTTGATGGAAGGTTCTGCGATCCGCCGGATCGGTTATGAGCGCTGGCTCCGGAATATTGCCGTGGCCTTGGGGAATGCGCCGACCTCACCCAAGGTCATCAACGCCCTCAGGAGCCGTCTCGATGATCCTTTGCCCCTGGTGAGGGAGCATGTCGCTTGGGCACTGGATCAGCATCTGGCAGGTTAAAAGACCTCGGTTGATGATCGTCGATATCCCTTACGAGTGTTGGGGGATTGTATTTTATTAGAAAGGACTTATATTGAGCGTTATAGAGGGAGCGCCCTTTGTCGGAAGAAAAAAGGAGAACACCATGGACCAAAAACTACGACCAGCCCGCCGCCGTTTCCTCGAGCACAGTGCCTTAGGGCTGTTAGGTTTGGCCACGGCGCCATCCTGGTTGAGTGCCATGGAAATGCCCTTTTCTAAGGGCGGTGGTGGCAACCAGCCGAATCCCTCTTTTAAGCCCGATGTCGAATTGGAGTTGATCGCTCGAGAAGAGGGGGTGTCGATTCTCGACGGGCCCAAGACCCAGGTATTGCGCTATACCGCTCGCTTGATCACGGGTCCTAAAGAGGTTTTGACGGAGCTTCCGGGAAGCTATCTGGGTCCTTTAATCCGGCTTCAGCAGGGGCAGAAGGTTCGGATTCAATTTCGACATGACTTATCGGAGCCGACCATCACCCATTGGCATGGCCTTCATGTTCCGGCCGAGATGGACGGTCACCCCCATCAGGCCATCTCAAAAGGGGAAACTCGCGTCTATGAGTTTGAGGTCCTCAATCGGGCTGGTTTTCATATTTATCATCCACACCCTCATGGCGCCACCGCCTCCCAGGTCTACTCTGGCCTTGCAGGTGGCTTGATCATCCATGATCCAGAAGAAGCCAAGTTGGGCCTTCCTTCGGGGGATTACGAGATCCCTTTGGTCCTTCAGGATCGAAGCTTTGATCGTAATAACCAGCTGGTGTATGCCTCGAACATGCACGAGCGCATGTTGGGATTTGCGGGCGATCAAATCCTGGTCAATGGGCGTCTAGGGGGGGGCATCGAGGTCGCGAGTAGGGCTTACCGCCTTCGGATCATGAATGGGTCAAACGCCAGGATCTTCAAGCTTGGCTGGAGTGATGGGAGCAATGTCATCGTTATCGGGGTCGATGGCGGCTTACTGGAGGCTCCTGAGCGTTATCCTTACGTCATGCTAGCGCCTGGGGAGCGGCTTGATGTGTGGGCTGATTTCAGTGGTCAGAGCCTCGGGACGGTGCTGACCCTTGGAAGCCTTCCCTTTAAGGGCGTCCTCCCCAAGATGGCAACGTCGATGGGCGGGGGACGGATGGGCGCTTCGAAGCTTCCCATCGGGAGTGCGTATCCTATTGTGACCTTTAAAGTCACCCAGAAGATGAGTGATAGCCCGACCCTGCCCATGCATCTCTCCCGATATCAGCATTACCGTCTGGATCAGGTGATGAACAAGGACCGACCGATTCCGATTGCGATCAAGGAGTCCCCCATGGCCATGCTGCTGAACGGCCAGCCCTATGGGCAGGGTGGCTTTCAGCCATTTGAGCGGGTTCCGGTTAATTCCCTACAGCTTATTGAGATCTTTCATGATCATGCTGCGGCAATGGAGCATGGAGAATCTTCAGTCTCTCCTGAGGAGGCCCTCAAAAAGCCATCCGGCATGGGCGGAATGGGGCATCAGATGATGGGTATGGGTGGCATGAACCATGAGGGGGGAGCTCGAGAGGGCGGTATGGGGATGATGGATGGCGGCATGATGATGTCAATGGCCCACCCGATTCATCTGCATGGCCAACAGTTTCAGGTGATCAGCCGAACGATTGGGATGGGCGAAGAGGAGAGCTATGGGACCGTTAAGGATGGACTCATAAGCTCGGGTTACAAAGACACCGTCTTGGTGATGCCCGGGGAAAGAGTCAGGCTCATCAAACCCTTCAATGACTTTAAAGGGGTCTTTATGTATCACTGCCATAATCTCGAACATGAGGATATGGGCATGATGCGGGAGTTTAGGTGTGTAGCTAGAAACAAGGAGCGCGACTAATGAAGTTGACCGATATTCAGCTCAGGAAGCTGGTTAAGGCTGGGAATCCGATTGCCCTTGCAGATGGGCAGGGTCTGACCTTCACTCTCTCAAAAAGCGGTACAGCAAGTTGGGTACTTAGATACCGTGCATCAGGGAGGCCAAAGGCGTTGCCCTTTTAAACCATGGGACTCGCGGATTTAATCGGTGAGCCCAAAACTTTGGGACCCAATCAAATCCGCAGTTCTTGGATGACTGACGACGAATTACCGTGATGTGCTTCTGATGAACTTCTTAAGGTTTCTTAGGTTTTCGCGATCTAACGGCGTTATTTTTGGGCAATCGATAACCTCGACGACACCCGAGTCAACTTGTTGAGTCACTTTGCCACCCGCAGTAAAGTTCGTGATGAAGGTGGTAGTTCCAACTTTTGTGTTGGGATCAATCTCTGTATGCCGGGTAGCAAAGCCAATGACCTTGCCATAGGGCGGAAGGATGATATCGTTGGTTCCACTGGTTGACATCTCAATGGTTCCATCTTCATACGCCATTGCACCATAGGCAGGAACACAGTCTTCCTTGCCGGAGGGTTGTAAATAACATTGCGACCCATCGACTGTGGCATCGTCGCCCGTATTGAAAGTGACATTGTAATAGCCGAAAAAGGTGACTCCTTGAGCCAGTGTGCTCGTGGACTTGGTGCATAGCTTGCCAGCCTGTGCGGTCGACAGAGAAAGAAGGGCAAAGGTGATGATCGCGGTTAATTGGGTGACTTTCATGGAAATGATCCTCCGTTGATTTTATTTTAGCCAGTCGCTAGCCCCCCTTGGTTTCGCAAAAAGACATCAAAATAGTCACACGGGATCTAGCGAAAACGGAGCCTACTAAAAATCTTGAGCAATGACTAGGTGTATGGGCGGCGTGGTCATGATCAGAAAGGCCTTCAAGAAACGAGATTTGCCCACCAAGCTCACGAGATCCAATAAAGACGTCAATCCGAAAAGAACCTCAGCTTCGTGGCAGTTCCCGTCAAACGGAGGGTTTTTTATGCTTTTTGCGATACTCGAATAGCTCGAAAATCAGCAGGAATAATGAATGGGAGCCTACGCGTGTAGCTAGATGCGTAGCTAGATTTTTTAAGAGTCAGGCTCATCAAACCCTTCAATGACTTTAAAGGGGTCTTTATGTATCACTGCCATAATCTCGAACATGAGGATATGGGCATGATGCGGGAGTT
>RFVA01000060.1 GCA_009922685.1 Gammaproteobacteria bacterium
CGCTAGACGATCCCCCAAGTAATCCCTGAAGGAGATTAACGCTTGGAGTACTGTGGACGGCGACGAGCACCGTGGAGACCGACCTTCTTACGCTCAACTTCACGGGCATCACGGGTCACATAACCCGCACGACGAAGGGGCTGACGAAGATTCTCATCAAAAACTATGAGTGCCCGAGTGAGGCCGTGGCGAATCGCACCAGCCTGGCCGCTCGGGCCACCACCAGAAACCGTCACAACAACGTCAATCTTTTCGCCGAGAGCAACCAGTTCGAGCGGTTGACGGACGACCATCTGGTCCGTCTTACGACCGAAATACTCTTCAACGGGCTTGTTGTTTACCAGAATGCGGCCACTGCCTGATTTTGCGAAAACTCGGGCAACTGCGCTCTTGCGGCGGCCGGTTCCATAGTAATGCTGTTGTGCCATGGGGATATCCAGATGAACTCGTTAGATTTCCAGCAGCTTCGGCTGCTGTGCCTGATGCTGATGATCGGAACCTGCATACACCTTTAGCTTCTTGAACATGGCGCGACCCAAGGGGTTCTTGGGGAGCATGCCCTGAACAGCGGTTTCAATGATCCGCTCAGGGTGCGTCTGGCGCAACTTGCCAAGAGCAACAGACTTCATGTTACCGATGTAGCCCGTATGCTTGTAATAGATCTTGTCTTTTTCCTTATTACCGGTCACGCGGACCTTTTCCGCATTGACGACAATGATGTAGTCACCGGTATCCACATGCGGCGTATATTCCGCCTTGTGCTTGCCGCGCAGACGGGTAGCGATCTCGGACGAAAGACGTCCCAAGGTCTTCCCATCGGCGTCGATGACGTACCAGTCGCGTTTTACTTCGGCCGGCTTGGCGCTGAAGGTCTTCATGAATGCGCGCTCCAAAACAAAGGCATTGCCTGAAAAGCCGAAAATTTTATCGAGAAACCGGCAAAAAGACAAGTCTCTTATTGCAAATCCTTTTGGAGGGGCCTTCAAACGTGGCCCAAAGCCCCCCGAAAGACCTAAGCCTCAACAAACTCCGGGACCAAGGCCAGCAACTGCTGGTGCAGCAGCACCTCATCAAACCCATCCACCGAGGACTTCATGGCATCTAAAATGACACCGATCTCGCCCAAATTTAAGTCGACTGACTTGGCCAGCAGCAACTTATCATGAGGCGTCGGCATGGGCCGCTCATCCTCTAAAAATAATTCTTCGGTCAACTTTTCGCCGGGTCGCAATCCAACAAAATCGATACAGATATCCTGATCAACCCGCTTGCCAGACAACCTAATCATCTGCTCGGCAAGATAGCGAATCAGGATGGGTTCACCCATATCAAGGACGAATATTTCCCCACCCTTACCAACCGCCGCGGCCTCCATGATGAGCTGACAGGCCTCTGGAATCGTCATGAAATAGCGGGTCACCTCTGGATGAGTCACCGTCACAGGACCACCCAATCGAATCTGTTCTCGAAAAAGCGGGACCACGCTTCCCGCCGAATCAAGGACATTACCGAACCGGACTGTTATAAATCGGGTACCACCCTCACCATCTAGGCTTTGCACCAGTTTTTCAGCGGCCCTTTTGGTCGCTCCCATGACATTGGTCGGTCGCACTGCCTTGTCGGTCGATATCAATACAAACCCTTTAACACCCTGCGCCATGGCGGCCTCGGCAACGACCCGGGTGCCCAGCACATTATTTCTGACTGCCTGGCGAATCTGCCCCTGAAGGAGGGGCACGTGCTTGTAGGCCGCCGCATGAAAAATAAGATCTGGAAGCGATTCAGTCAGCGCCCGCCTGACCGCCGCTGCATCGGTGACATCGCCAAGAAATGCCCGTAACTTCAGACCAGGATACTTCTGGTGAAGGCTGCGCTCAATTCGATAGAGATTGAACTCGCACTGCTCAAAAATCATGAGCTCGGAAGGCTCGAAGCGGGCAATCTGCAGACATAATTCAGAGCCTATGGAGCCGCCACCCCCTGTAACGAGAATCCTTGCGCCTCGCATCTTTGTAGAAACAGCCTTACGGTCTAGCTGCACCGGTGTTCGCCCCAGAAGATCCTCAATAGAGACCTCCCTTAGATGTCCGAATATCTGGTCGGACAACATTTCCTGAACCGATGGCAAGGTAAGAAAAGGGACCCCAACGGTCTCGCAGATACCAACGATGCGGCGCATTTCACGATCATCAGCAGAAGGTAAGGCAATGAGGATGATATCGAGGTCCAAAGATTCGACGAGCGCCGGGATTTGATCGCAGCCGCCACGGACTCGAACACCATGAATTTCACTCCCTCTCTTACCAGGGTCATCATCGACCATCGCAAAGGGGACAAATTTCGCGTCACGGACCCTCAATAAGTCCCTCACCAAAAGTTCAGCGGCCCGTCCAGCACCCACCACCAACGCCCGCTGGCCTGACCCAAGCCGCATGCTCTGGTCTTTCCACATGCGATAAACCAACCTTGGCGCGGAAAGTAGAAGCCCAAGAAGGAGGATATAGAGCGGGATCACCGACCGCGGGATCCACAGAAGCCGGCTATAGAGGTAAAGGCTCACGGCGATGAGAACCGCCCCAATTAATACCGCCTTACCGATCCGAACTAGGTCCGGCAGGGAGGCAAAACGCCAAACTCCGCGGTAAAGACCGAGCTGAAAAAATACAAAAGCCTGAATACTCAAAACGATAGGTAAAGCGCCTACCGCTGCATTGACGTACTTCAGCGGCGGTATATCGAGATTGAATCTCAAAAAATAGGCCGCTGACCACGCCAGAAAGACCATCAAGAGGTCATGCATGAAAACCAGGGAACGAAGCCGAAGCTTTTGGGAGATCACCGTCAATAAATCCTCAAGGTCGTCCAGCACCAAGCCAAACAGCAAGTCCTATGAGCGGGCTATATGCCGCCAGCAGCCAGAATAGTTCCGTCTCCGGATGCTGCAACGCCACATAAGCCCAAGGCAGTAACCAGAAAAGGTTAATGACCAGTACCGCTCCACTCACCACCCCATGACCACCATGGCGGTGCGCCGCGTGTTGATAGGCGTGGGAACGATGAGCCTCAAACCAACGCTCACCCCGGGCCATTCTGATTAGGAGCGTCAAGGTGGCATCCACTAGAAAGACACCCACCAAAATCAAGCTAACCGGCAAATGAATCCCACCCTGAGCGGCCCCAAAAAGAAACAAAATGGTCAACGCAAAACCGAGTCCACCACTCCCCACATCACCCATAAAGATGCGTGCCGGGGGCCAATTCCATATTAAAAACCCAAAAACAGCGGCCCCTAGGAGGATCGTTGGACCCACCGTAAACAATGCGTCCTCTCTCCCCCCCAGCATGACCAGCAGCGCCCATGACATAGACGTCGTAACGACTTCCCCACCGGCAATCCCATCAATTCCATCCATAAAATTGAAGAGGTTGATCATCCAAACCGTGAAGATGATCGCCATCACACCGCCAAACCCACCGAGATGAATCGTTGCCCCGCCAAGAGAGATGTCAGGAAACCAGCCGAGCAAACCAACGGCCCATAAGGCCGCCAAAATCTGTACTAAAAGACGCCAGCGAGCGGGGACATCACCATGGTCATCAAGGAATCCAATCGCCGCGAGCGGAACCAGCCCCATCAGTGCCAGAAAAAACGCGGTAGGCATCTCTCCCAGGGCGAGCAATAACGCCAAGCCCGCGACCCATGAGATGACCACAGCAAGCCCACCGCCTCTGGGGGTCGGATGAACATGGGAGCTTCTGGCATTCGGAATATCCAAAAGCCTGGCCGTCGCGTAACGACGAACCCATGCGGTTAGACCAAAAGAGAGGGCCGCCACAAGAAAAGACAGTCCAAGTAGAGCCCATAATCGGGTCACGGGTGATCCCTCAGTGCCGCCTTCTTCATTAGTGTTGCCTCTTCAAAGAATGCTATATGAGCGGCCATCACACCCCTAAGATCCCTCAGCCTCATCAGCGCTTATTCCCTCAATAGCCTCTTCATTAGAGAGAACATCGCGAAGGTATTTAAAGAGGAGACGGGCCGCGCGGGGTGGCGCCATTCTATCGCGTTCACGCAGGGCATCACGGACCCACTGTCGAAGCTTTTGCCTTTCAGTATCCCCATAGGCGCTAACAAACGCATTGATCGCCTCATCACCCTCACCGATCATCCGGTCCCGCCAACGCTCTGCTTGGTGCTGGACCCGAATCAGATCTGACGTCTCGCCCTTAAGCGCCTGCAAACCCTCACGGATAGGCTCTGGGTCAAGGTTACGAATCAGCTTCCCAATATATTTTCGTTGCCGCTGCAATCCACCATGGGCCGTAATACCTTGCCCAACGCGAACCGCTTCGAAAAGCGCCTCCGGCAAATCAAGACGCTCGAGCTGCTCCTTCGAGAGCGCCATCAAAAGCTCCCCCAGATCCTGAAGCTGGGAACTCTCCCGCTTTCGGCTTGATTTACTCGGTCCCCTAACATTGAACCACTCTTCATCATCGACTTCTTCATTCATCATGAAGCTTTGTATCCTGAACAAAAATATCCATTGTAATGGTCACGAAAAAGCCCCGCTTTTGATGGACACCTGGGCTTCTCCAAAAGGCTCCCTTGGCTCATATTTTTTGCCGCCTGGCGGCAGAAGGCATCGACCATGGACTCGCTGACCTCCTTAAAAAACCCTCCAAGGGCCATGCACAAGAGTCCACTCGCAAATTCAAAATCGAGCCTGAAAGCAGTTTCAGAACCACTATCACCCTGAGGGTAAAGGTCCAAAGTCCATTCAAACGCTTAAAGGGGCCATTCACTAGTCGCATCCGAATGTAACCGCAACCTCCCTTCACAAGGAGACTATCGGCAAGCCCTACAGAGCCCTCGAACCTCGAAGGATTGCTGTCGCACCTCGAAACCGGCACCTTGTATTTCTTTCTGGGCCGCCTGCATCACACCGGGAGCCAATCGCTCATCGACGTTATGACACGCCGTACAAATCAATAAGAGCAAATCATGATGAAGATCCGGCTGACGACAGCCAACGAAGGCATTGAGACTTTCAATCCGATGAATGAAACCTTGCTCCAAAAGAAAATCGAGCGCCCGGTAGACCGTCACCGGCTTCGCGGCCTTATCGATACACTGGAGCGCCTCCAAAAGGTCGTAAGCCTTCACGGATTCGTGATTCGACCAAACCAACTCGAGAACCTTTTTTCTAACCGGGGTAAACCGAACGCCGCGCTCTTGGCAAAGACGATCCGCCTTCGCCATTGCTGACTCAATACAGCCTTGATGATCGTGAAAAGTCATAATCTGCTCACAGCAGCGTATCAAAGGCATGATTCTAACCGTTGCTTGGCGGTTGATCAGCTTTCGGATCCAATGAGAGACATCCAACGGGGAAGCCGCCCCCACAATAGCCTGTCACATCTAAAGCTAACGCCTTGTCGAATAAAGGCGAAATCACGATATAATGATTGGTCATCGAAGATGATGGCGCAAACAGCTTAGCGCGTCTTGATGCATCTGCCCCGGTAGCTCAGATGGATAGAGCATTCCCCTCCTAAGGGAAAGGCCACACGTTCGAATCGTGTTCGGGGCACCATATATTCAAAGGGTTTAGGCAAATAACCCCGAGGCAAGAAAAGGCTGGGGCTCCGCTTGAGGATCACCAATCCAATAAAAAACCCCGCTCAATGGCCGGGGCTTTGGCGTTTGAATCGCGTCATCACCCCGATTACCCTGCCCCGTCTCAAACCAGGCTATGGGAACGATCAACGCCCCCTCCCGATGAAGCCCCCCCTATCATCTAAAGCGAATCGCTGACAGAGGGGACTTTTTCCGTGGAATCAGAAAACGGCTCTCGAAAGTTTTGGATTTGCTTTATCGAAGACTGGGAACTCGAGTAATAAACTCTGGACTCATCGACTTTCGGATGAGCTTGTTGAAGCGATCTAGCGAACAGTAATAAGGCAAATCAGGTGGGCTTTCACAGCCTGGTATCTGCAGCGGGGCTATCGATGGCGGATGATCAAACGACAGCGGCTCGATCCTGCGCTGCTGCAAAGGAGTCTGAGCGACAAACTCGACTCTGACAAAGTGTTTGCTGGTTTTACGATCCCGTATCAATGTAAAAATAAAACCACTACCCGCAGGGGTTTGATAAGGCTGATACCCCTCATTAATCCATGAGACCTGCATGAGCGAACCTAGTCCATGGAGATTATCGTCATGACCCATAAAGAGGACCACCTGATTTGAAGGCAAGGCAACCGCGTTGACTTTCTTCTTATCCTCCGCCCGTTGCTGCAGCGCCAACAATATCTGGTTCATCCAATTCGACATTTGGGCACGAGCCGCATATGGCGTGTTGTACATCACATTGAAGGCCGCATTATTGAGCTCATAGGTCGGGTTCAATTCCTCAAGATTAAGTCGTCCAAAGGCGACGTCCTCCATGGGTAGGCCATCCTGGTAAGCCATCAGGAAGGTGGCTGATAAAGTGCCACCGATTTTGACTGGGCCATTGAGATCAATATCTTGACCATTAGCCGTCAGCGTGTCCTCTAATACCCCGAGGGAACACTTCTGCCCTATAGGGAGATTTGGGCACGCTGCGGGTTGACAGCAATCCGTTGCAGACTGCATCACGCTAATCTGGGATCGAAATGACGCCGTTAAGTGCCCTGTGGTTACGGTGCTCGCATCACCATGAGAACCAATGGTGGCAGCCGCCGCAAGGAGCGCCTGCTGAGGGTTCATTTGCGGGGCATTCCCCCCGGATTGGAGCGGGAAGAAAAGCGGATCGTTTTCGGAAGTACAAGTTAGATCACCCGTAGGCTTTGGAACCTCTTGAGCGTATGCCTCACCGTTAATCGCGTAGATTTTAGTGCGACAGCCCGGATAAAGGCCATCCGCCATTCCACGAGCGGACCACCAGGTTCTCTGAAAGGAATCGGCCCGGATATAGTAACTTCGATCGACAGGACATTCGTTACCTCCTGAGATCAGTCCGCGAGCGACCAACACTTGTCGATAGTAGTCTCCGAGCTTCTCCTCCACACGAACACCATTGGAGGTCAGGCAGCCAAGCTGAGTGGTATACCAAGAAGACCATTGACGGTTTTGGGCATATAACTGAAGGTCTGGGGGGGCTGGGGTTGGGTGCCTTATTCCATGCCGCATCGCAAGAACCGCCATACGGTATTCGATATCTCTGGCTCTCGCGGGCGAACCGAGGAGGAAAGCCCCGAGAAGCAATAGCGCTAAAGGCATCCATAAACCTTTGATCATGACCTTCCTCCTATCACCTGGAATCAACCCTAAAAACACGGCGGTTTCAAGTACCAACCGCAACACCTGTTTAGTGACATCCCTGCGTCGGCATTTGAGCCAGCTGCAGCATTTCGTTGTAGACCTGAAGAAGGCCCGCACCCCATCGCGAGGGCCTTCATTATCGCCTGTTGGCTTTGGTTCTCAATACCACCCAACCCCTAGCCTTCAGGGGCTAGCAAACCATAAAGTCATCGCAAGCGCTATAATTTGGGTCGCTGAGTATCTGCTGCGGAACCTAAGCGCCCTCTGGCACCTTTAGCAACGGATCATTAAGCGAGCCCTTGAAGTTCCCTCCCAGGAGACCATGAATGAGAGTCGCTGTTCGATTGATCCTCCTGATGGGGACACTGGCCCTATCGATGAATGCCGCCGCCCAAAACCAGAAGATCACGCCCCCGCTGAGCGGAATGGAGGAACGGGTGCGCTCTGCTCTCCTCGCGATGAGCGACTACCTTAAGACATCCAAGTCCTACAGTTTTAAGGCTGACGTTCAATACGACGATGTCCTCCCCTCTGGACAGAAAATTCAGTTTGCAGCCTCCTCGGACATCAGCATACGTCGTCCGAACGGCCTTTTTGCCCACCAGATATCGGACAATGGTAGTCGGCGTCTCTGGTTTGACGGCAAACAATTGACGCTCTTCGACCCGAGCAACATGACTTACGCGGTTGATGCGTTTGCTGGAAATACCGACAAAGCTTTGGAACACATGATTGCTGTTCTGCGCTTCACCCCACCCTTGGCCGACTTTCTCTTTGAAGACCCTTTCAAGGCGCTTACACGCACCAGCGCACATGGATTTTGGGTGGGCACTAGCCCGATCGAGGGGGTTATGTGTCAACACTTTGCCTTCGTTGATCGCTATATCGATTGGCAGATCTGGATTGAAGAAGGCAAGCAACCACTCCCACGAAAACTGCTGATCACCTACAAGTCCCTACCTCAGGCCCCTCAATACATCGCGATTTTGAAAGATTGGGACTTTACAACCCGCTTACCGGATACGCTGTTTCGAGCCAATATCCCCAATGGAGCGACTAAATTACCCTTCCTGAAGGAAGCCCAGTCCATCAGCAAGACCCCTACCCCATGAGCACCTGCCCGCCAAGGGACATCCCTATGAACCAAGCCATTCAGCAACCGGGATCCCCGAGGATCCGACCCCTTCTCCTTTTATGCCTTCTCATGAGAGGACTTGAAGAGGCTCATAGCCACGACGGATTCGGAGGAGAGGGTGATTTCGGCAATCACGCCGGTGGCGGTGCCTTTGGGAGTGGCGGCTTTTCAGGCGGCGACAATCAGCGCTATGGCGGCAGCGGCTCTGGCGACGGTCATTTTGGTGGCGGCGGCCTTGGGAGTGTGCGTGGGTCTGGATCGGATAATGGGGCAGCACATGACTGGGCCGAACGGACGGAGCCTGGCCGGGAACCAAAGAATGATCAAAATGGCCCCAAAGACGAATCGACGCGCCAACAAGATCTTCATCAGCTCGAACACCAAAATGAGGCCTACCGCTACTATAACCAGAGCAGCTACACCTATTATGGCGGCTCTTGGGGAGGCTTCTATTCCGGCATGATGATGGGTGAAATGACCGGGATGATGGTGGGTGCTTCTATGGCCAGCCTACCGAGACAGTATTCGACCATCACGGTAGGCGGGACCCCCTATTACTATTCCAATGGTGCCTATCTTGTCCAACAGCAAGGCCGCGCCGGTTACACCCTCGTGCCGCCACCCCCAGGTGCTGTGGTAGCGTACCTCCCAAATAGCTGTGCGCCGGTCTATCGCGGCCAAGAAACCTTCTATGATTGCGGGGGAGCCTTTTACCAGTCGGTCAGTGGGGGTTACCAAGTCGTCATTCCCCCACCAGGGATCCAGATTAATAACATTCCCTCTGGGGCTGTCGCCAAACAAATCAACAACACACCATACCTTGAGTATGGCGGTGTCTGGTATCAGCCCTTTTATGGGGGTAGCGATGTAATCTACCGGGTGGTTGGAAACCCCAGCCCCTAGCAGAACCCTGAGGCGCCTGTGAGGATTTGACAGCGACCTCTTTAGAAAGCCTTTGAGCCAGCGTCTGCCCTCAGGGGGACGCCGACTCGCACCGAGAGGGCAGAGAGGGATGGAGGCTCTGTGGAGACCGCATCATAGATCCGAATGAGGGACTGTACATAGGGATAAGAGGCGGGGGTGAAGAAGATGGCGCAACTGCCGTCTTCAGCGGGGGAGCTGATGAGGAGGGCCATCCCCTCCGGAGCATTGGAGGCCCAATAGATCTGCCGAAAAACGCTCTCCATCACCTCGCCATCCCCGCCAGCGACGGCCGTGGCAGAAAGATCAACTCGGCACCACGGGCCACTTTCTTTCTTGCGGTTAAACAAAAGCATAGTGATCACTTTTACGCGTTTTTTATCCCCCTGAACAGACCCCAGCGGAAAACCCCTTCATCAGAAGAACTCATCGCGGATTTATAGGCAACCCTCCCTCCAACTTGCTATTCTTGCCCGTCAAGCCCACTCCTTCAAATCTTAAGACTAGGACCATCATCCATGTTTGAGCCTTCAAACCTCAATGATCTCGCCAGGAAGTTAAGTCAAGCCTTACCCAATGATCTCCAACTCCTTAAGGGTGACATCGAGAAAACCTTTCAGGCCATCCTGCAGGCCTCGTTCAGCCGAATGAACCTGGTCAGCCGAGAGGAGTTCGACGTCCAAAAAAGCGTTCTCCTTAAGACTCGTCAACAACTGGAACGCCTTGAAGCGCGGGTCGAAGAGCTTGAAAAAGCGCTGCCAACGGGTGATAAGCATCAGCACTTAGACCCAGAGACAACGTGAAGAGGCGCCGGCTCTTCGCGGCTGAACTTGATCGATAAGACGCCCCCAAAGATCCTTCACCCCGGGGGCGAACAAAGGTCGTGCAACAACTCAACCCTCCACAGCATGCTGCGGTCATCGCGCTTGATACCCCCCTACTGGTCATCGCCGGTGCCGGCAGCGGGAAGACCCGGGTCATCACAGAAAAAATAGCCCACCTGATCCGATCAGGGACCGCAGCCCGCCATATTGCCGCTTTGACCTTCACGAACAAGGCCGCCCGCGAAATGAAGAGTCGGGTGGGGCGTCTCGTCGACGATAAGAGTCTCCGGGGATTAACCGTCTCCACTTTTCACGCCCTAGGCCTTGATATCATCCGGCAGGAGCACCAAGCCTTAGGCCTCAAACGGGCTATTTCCATCTTCGATGAACAGGATCGACTGGTTCTGATTCGGGAACTCCTGCGCCACCACCGACCCGACTGGGATCTGAGCTCCGCGGAAGCCTTAAGTGCGCAAATCAGTCGCTGGAAGAACCTCTTCCTCATACCGGAACAGATGACTGGGGTGGCCGTTGATCAGGATCCCCACATCGTTGCCTTCTATGGCGACTACCTTCGTCAGATGAAAGCCTACAACGCCGTTGACTTTGACGATCTGATCCTGCAACCCGTCCTTCTTTTCAACCAACATCAGGACATCCTCGAAAAATGGCGAAATAAGCTCCGCTATCTCCTGGTCGATGAATACCAGGACACCAACGAAACCCAGTATCAGTTACTCAAGCTTTTAATTGGAACCCTGGGGCGGTTTACTGTGGTGGGAGATGACGACCAGTCCATCTACTCCTGGCGCGGCGCTCAACCTGAAAATATCGCAAAGCTCTCCGTCGACTACCCGAGACTCCAGATCATTAAGCTCGAACAAAACTATCGTTCGACTCGACGAATATTAGGGGCAGCCAACACCCTCATCGCCAATAATCCGCACGTCATCGAGAAACGCCTTTGGAGCGCCTTAGCGCATGGCGATCCCTTGGCCGTCCTGCATCACAAGGACGACATTCTTGAGTCAAGACAGATATGCTCCGACCTCATACATCATAAATTTCGGGAAGGTTCTTCCTTCAAAGATTACGCCATCCTTTATCGGAGCAATCATCAATCACGCGCCTTTGAAACTGCGCTCCGAGAATCCAGCATTCCCTACTTCATTAGCGGCGGGCCCTCCTTCTTTGGTTATGCCGAAATCAAAGACATTTTGGCCTACCTTCGCTTGGTCGTGAATCCGGAGGATGATGCGGCCTTCCTTCGGATCGTTAATGTCCCGCGACGAGAAATAGGCCCTCACACCCTCGAAAAGCTTGGCGAATATGCAAACCGGCGCCAAATCAGTCTATTGGCTGCCTCGACCGAACTCGGCTTGGCCCATAGCCTCAAAGACTCAGCACGCCAGCGCTTATTGCACTTTTCAAGGATCATGACGCAATTGTCAGAGGAAACTGCAAAAGGCAATCCCTTTGAAGCCATCGATGCCTTCATCATGGCCATTGACTATGAGGGCTGGTGCCGCGAGATCAGCAACACCGAAGAGGCTGCAAAACGCAAGATGACGCAAGTCAGAGAGCTGCTCGACTGGCTTAAGCGCATCGCTGACGATGAATCTTCTGAAGAAAAGTCTTTAGCAGATGTCGTCGCCCGCATCATGCTCCTTGATGTGCTGGATCGCCGGGAAGAAGAGAATGCAGGGGATCGGGTCAACCTCATGACCCTTCACGCCTCCAAAGGGCTCGAATTCCCTTATGTCTATCTGGTCGGTATGGAGGAAAACCTTTTGCCCCATGAGAGCAGCATCGAAGAGAATAGTATTGAAGAGGAGCGTCGCCTCGCTTATGTGGGCATCACACGCGCCCAAAAGCGTCTGACGTTTAGCTATTGCACACACCGAAAACGTCGAGGAGAACTCGAATCCCGACAACCTAGCCGATTCCTTGATGAACTCCCAGAGGTTGATCTTGAATGGGCGGCTCGAAAAGCGCTGGATCCGGAGATCAAAAAGGAAAGGGGCATGGCCTCACTGGCCCATCTGAGGGACCTGTTAAACAAGGATTGATTCAGCTAGAATAAATAGATAAGCGCCCGTAGCTCAGTTGGATAGAGTGTTGCCCTCCGAAGGCAAAGGTCGTACGTTCGAATCGTATCGGGCGCGCCATTAAATCAATGACTTACGAGTCGTATCTTCGTTTGCCTTTGTTTCGCACTAAAAATAGACGAAAACCCCTTGACGGAAACATGGGGGAACACACCCACCTTCGGGTGGTTTTTTTATGTCCACGAGAACGGAAGGGCGTCATCAATGTAAGGTCAGCGTCCGGCCGTTCCAACTATCCGTGGTTGATCAAGGAGCTTAAGCCTCTGCCGGCTTCCATCCGTCTATGGGCAGAAGTTC